>JBKJPR010000021.1:0-10221 GCA_046594275.1 Sediminibacterium sp. | reverse complement strand
AGAAGAAAAAGAGGCAAACGAGTTTCTTTTTTTCTTCTTTTCTCTTGACTTTCTCTTATTGAAACCTTACACTCGCTCTGATAACTATAGAGGGATGGTTGTTTAACCCCTGATTCGCATAAGTTACAATGTAATACTACGATTCCCAACTTATAAAATCTATACACTGATCAGAGGTGAAATTAGTTTACGAAATAGTAGCATTCTCAATTGCTGTTTCAATAAGAGAAGGACAGAAGAAAAAGAGGCAAAAGAGCTTCTTTTTTTTCTTCTTTTCTCTTGTCTTTCTCTTATTGAAACCTTACACTTGCTCAGATAACTATAGAGAGATGGATGTTTAACCCCTGATTCGTATAAGAAATTAATAATTGGAAAGCACATTGACTATGACGATTCAAACTGCTGAAACCGGGGAAGATATTTTAAAATGCTGGAAAGCATTGAAAGAACTGCGGCCGCATCTTGTGGAAGCGAATTTTGTTTCGATGGTCAGCAAAATGATTAGTGAGGGCTACCAATTAGCTTTTATTGAGGGCGAGGAAGGATACGCATTATCTATAGCTGGATTCAGATACCTGCAATTTACCTTCAACGGAAAACATTTTTATATTGACGACCTGTCTACCCTGCCTGAAGCAAGGGGTAAAGGATATGGAAGTAAACTGATCGATCATGTATGTGAACTGGCCCGGCAAAAAGGCTATGAGTATGTTACACTCGATTCAGGCCACCAGCGTTTTGCGGCGCACAGGCTATATCTGAACAAAGGATTTACTATATCCTCGCATCATTTTTCTAAAAAATTGATTATTGATTTCTGAAGACAGATTTCTCTTCCTCCGTTACGCAATTATTGGAATGAGGTTTGTAATTTATTTACTATATCCGCTCCATCATCTTCTCCACCATTTTAAACGTAGCGGGGCAATAAGCCACATTCTGCTGGTGTACATGCAGGTAGTCACTCATTTTTTTCTTTTTCAGGTAAGGAAAGCCGGCGCAATCAGCCGGGCGCACTTCATAAATACTGCACATATTGGTGCCATGATCCAGAAACTGGCAGGGCTGTTTTTTATTGACCCAATCGCCATCCTTTTTATCAAACTTGAGCCATTTTTCTTTGAACTCGAGCGGCGTCACATCAAAATGGGCAGCAATCCGCAGTATATCGCCTCTTGTAAAAGTGGGCGTCATGCTTTTACAGCAATTGGCACAGCTCAGGCAGTCTATTTCTTTCCAAACCTCTGCATCAATACCTGCAGCAATGGTATCCAGGCCACGGGGTGGGTTCCTTTCTATCTTTCCTAAATACCGTTTGAATGCTTTCTGCTTAAGACGCACCTGTTGTTTGAATGAACGGAGATTGACGGGCATTTGGAATGTTGAAATTTTGGAATGTAAACCCAGATTTGAAATCGCAATATCGTGTACCTTACCTTCAATTCCAAAATTTCTCAATTTCTCAATTTCAAAATCCCAATGTGGGAATCTTATAAAAAAGGATACAAAGCCTGGCTTCGGTTGGAGAAATCACTCAGCGACAACTCTGTGGAAGCCTACCTGCATGATGTGGAGAAGCTGACAGATTATCTACAGATCAGTAATAACCTGAAATCACCAGCCGAGATTGAGTTAAAAGACCTGCAGCAGTTTGTAAAATGGATAGGTGAATTAGGAATGACAGCCAGTTCACAGGCAAGGATCATTTCGGGCATCCGGGGGTTCTATAAATTTTGCCTGATCGAACAGATCACCAAAACGGACCCTTCAGCTTTGCTGGAGGCGCCAAGGACCAAAAGAAAACTTCCCGATACACTGAGTTTTGAAGAAATAGAAACGATCATAGGCGAGCTTGATCAAAGCACGCCAGAAGGTGGCCGTAACAAAGCGATCCTCGAAACGATGTACAGTTGCGGGTTACGGGTGAGCGAAGTGGTGAACCTGAAAATATCCTGCCTTTACCTTGATGTCGGATTTATCCGCGTGATTGGCAAAGGCGATAAAGAAAGACTGGTACCCATCGGCCGCGATGCGGTGAAATACATCAAGCTCTATAAAGATAATATCCGTATACACCAGACGGTTCAACCCGGGTTTGAAGATTTTCTCTTTCTAAATAAGCATGGTAAATACCTCAGCAGGGTGATGATCTTTTACATCATTAAAAGCGCGGCTGCAAAAGCCCGCATTACCAAGAATATTTCGCCGCATACTTTCCGACACTCGTTTGCCACCCACCTGGTAGAAGGCGGCGCCGATCTTCGGGCTGTACAGGAAATGCTGGGACATGAAAGTATAACCACCACCGAGATCTATACACACCTTGACAGGGATTATTTACGGGATACTTTACAACGATTTCATCCGGCCTTTAAATAAGGATCAGGGCGCTAAAGCGCCCTGATCCTTATTTAAAGGCGACCTGAATCTAATTCAAAAACAATCAAACTTTTGTAGTTAATTTCAATTATTCCTCCAGTCCACCTGAGCTTCCCCACGGAAAATAATGTAGATTTACTGTTCCTAAAAAAGTACATATGAAAAAATTATTTTTACTGGCTGCCACAGTATGCAGCATCACAGCTTTCGCACAGATCAGGATGCCGGCACCCAGCCCGACACAAAAGATCACACAGGATTTTGGACTGGGTAGTATCGAATTAACTTATTCCCGTCCATCCATAAAAGGCCGTAGCCTGTTTAAAGACAACAGCGACCTGGCTCCTTTGGGTAAGCTATGGCGTACGGGCGCAAATATGGCAACCCGTATTCGTTTTACTGACAGGGTGATGCTCGGTGGCAAATTATTAGATACTGGCGCTTATGTGTTGTACACGATTCCCGGAAAAGAATATTGGGAGTTCATCATCAACAAAGGCCTCACCAATTCCGGAACAGATGGTTATAAAGAAAGTGAAGATGTGAACCGCCTGAAAGTAAAAGCAGATAAACTGGGCAATGACGTGGAGTCTTTCACCATGCAGTTTGCCAATGTGCAAGCCGAAAGTTGTGAACTGCATATTATGTGGGGTAACACGCTGGTCCGCATTCCCATGAGCGTGAATGTGAAAGACCGTCTCCGTGCACAGGTAGAAAAAGCATTATCAACAGAAACCGTAACTGCTAATTCCTATGCTTCCGCGGCAAATTTTTATTATGAGTGGGATAAGGATCTGAACAAAGCTTTAACCAATATCAATAAAGCCACACAGGCCAATCCAAAAGCATTCTGGTTATTTCTACAACAGGCAAAGATCCAGAGAGACATGGGTGATAAGGTAGCTGCCAGGGCCAGCGCCGAAAAAACCATTGCAATAGCCACTGAAGCAAAGAATGATGATTACGTGAAACAGGCGAATGATCTGATCCGGAAATTATAGTTACTTAATTTTCGACTTACCGCTGACTGCCGCCAGAATATGCGGTCTTATTTATCTACGCAACTCCAAAATAAAAAAAGGGCTTCTCATTTTTGAGAGGCCCTTTTTAATATCCTAAAAATATGATACCGCAAAAGTGCGGAGAAATGCAGATGGTCAGCTTGCGTCTGCCATATGTGGTATCATTTGCCCCTGGTAAGCGCCCGCATCCAGCTTAGCTTTTGTTGCACTGAAAGCTTGTAAGGTTTCTTCAATATCCGCATCGGTATGTGAAGCTGTAGGAATCAGCCGGTAAATGATATGCCCTTTCGGAATTACCGGGTATACAATGATTGAACAGAAAATATGATAATTCTCCCGCAGGTCCACCACCATAGCCGTGGCTTCTTCCACGCCACCTTTCATATATATCGGTGTAACCATGGTATTGGTATTGCCGATATCAAAGCCTTTTTCTGTCAAACCTTTCTGGAGTTTCATGGCATTGCTCCACAAGCGGGCTTTCAATTCGGGTTTGGTTTTCAGCAGTTCCAGCCTTTTCAGGTTACCGATTACAATCGGCATCGGCAAACTCTTGGCAAATATCTGCGAGCGGATATTGTAACGTATATAATCAATGATCGCTTTATCACCGGCCATAAAAGCGCCAATGGAGGCCATTGATTTGGCAAAGGTGGAAAAGTAGAGGTCAATCCCATCCTGGCAACCCTGCTCCTCCCCTGCACCCGCCCCAGTTTTACCGAGCGTGCCAAATCCATGCGCATCATCAACCATGATACGGAATTCGTATTTTTCTTTCAATGCAATAATCTCTTTCAGCTTTCCCTGGTCGCCCGCCATACCAAACACGCCTTCTGTAATCACCAGTATACCACCTGTTTTTTGTTTTTCAATCAGGTTGGCAGCACGTTCCATCTGCTTATCAAAATCTTCCAGGTCATTATGCTTGAATACATAACGGTGTCCCGGGTGTAAACGCAGGCCATCAATGATACAGGCATGGCTTTCTGCATCATACACGATCACATCATGACGGCCACAGATGGCATCAATGGCGCTCATGATGCCTTGGTAGCCAAAGTTCATCAGGATCGCATCTTCTTTGCTTTCAAATTCAGCCAGTTCTTTTTCCAATTGCTCATGGTAATTACTGTTGCCACTCATCATGCGGGCGCCCATTGGCAGTGCAAGGCCGAATTGGGCCGCTGCATCCGCATCAGTTTTACGCACTTCGGGGTGGTTAGCGAGGCCCAGGTAGTTATTGAGGCTCCAGATCACCATTTCCTTTCCGCGAAAAATCATCCGGCTCCCGATCTCACCTTCCAGCTTTGGAAAAGAAAAATAACCGTGTGCTTTTTCACGATGCTGCCCCAACGGCCCGTAATTTTTGATCAATTTTTCAAAGATGTCTGCCATATTATCTGATTATTACTTTAGTAAAAATTTGCTGCAAAAGTAAACTTTTACCCCCTAAAGGGCAAGCGGAATTATTCACGTTCCCTTACCTTCACAATCACTTTAGCATATTTTACCCTAAAATGACCTCCAAATCACAAACTGACCCATGAAAAGATTGATTTTATTAGCTTTTACCGCTGTATTGGTTATCACGGGCTATGGACAAAAAAATGCTAAAAATACTGTTGAGGAAGCTATTCAGCGCCCAAAACTGGTTGTGGGGATTGTAATTGACCAAATGCGATGGGATTATCTCTATCGTTTTAACCCATTGTACAAAGCAACAGGTGGCTTTAAACGTATGTTAGGCGACGGTTTTTCCTGCGATAATACCCTTATCCCTTATACCCCTACGGTTACTGCCTGCGGCCATACCTGTGCCTATACCGGGAGTGTCCCGGCTATTCATGGCATCACAGGGAATGCCTGGTGGGACAACCAGCTTATGCGCTCCATGTATTGCAGCGAGGATAAAACGGTTAAAGGTGTGGGAGGCAGTACTGAGGAAGACGGGCAGATGAGTCCGCGCAACATGCTTACGACAACTATATGTGATGAATTACGCCTTGCCACTAATTTTAAAAGTAAAGTGATCGGGATAGCGTTAAAGGACCGTGGCTCAATATTACCGGCGGGCCATTCTGCCAATGCCGCCTACTGGTATGAAGGAAAATCAGGAAATTTTATCACCAGCACTTATTATATGAACGAGTTGCCAGGATGGGTAAACCAGTTCAATAACCGAAGGATACCCGATTCAGTCTACAAACTGGGTTGGAGTCCAATATTACCGAAGGAAACATATAGCCAATATGCCACAGCAGATATAAAAGAGTATGAAAGCAAACCGTTTGGCAGGGAAATCACCGGCTTCCCTTATGATCTTTCCAAATATGTGGGAACGGATTTCAGCAAAATAGCATCCACTCCTTATGGCAATACATTGACCATTGAAATGGCAAAAGCAGCAATACTGGCTGAGAATCTTGGGAAAAACAGTGTGACAGATTTCCTCGCCATAAGTTTTTCTTCACCTGATTATATTGGTCATTCCTTTGGCCCCGATTCATGGGAGAATCTGGATGATTATATCCGTCTGGATGCAGAACTCGGAAGATTATTCGCTTTCCTCGATGCTACAGTCGGCAAAAATCAATACACGGCCTTCCTGACTGCTGATCATGCTGTGGCCCATATTCCCGGGTTTATGAAAGAAAATAAATTGCCCGGTGGCCTGATGGATAATGCGGGAACCATGAGCGGTATGAACAGTAAACTCAAAGAGAAATTCGGTATCAGCAATGCGATCGTCAGCATGTTTAATTACCAGGTACACCTGAACCACCCGGTGATTGATGCAGCTAAATTGGATGATACCCAGATCAAAAACTGGATAATCGCATACCTGAAAAAAAATGAGGCAGTGGCCAATGCTTTTGCAACGGCAGACATCATGACCACCCCTATCAACAAAACCCTTCGTGAAATGCTGGCCAATGGTTTCTATCCCAGCCGGAGTGGTGATGTGCAGATCATATTAAAACCGGGGTACATTGATGGAGGCGCCACCGGAACCACGCATGGTTTATGGTATCCTTACGATTCCCATATTCCGCTGTTATGGTACGGATGGGGCATTAAAAAAGGAAAGACCAACCGGGAAACCTATATGACAGATATTGCCCCTACGCTTGCTGCGCTCTTGCATATCCAGATGCCAAGCGGATCGGTTGGTAAGGTGATTGAAGATGTGCTGAAGTGATGTGAATTGTCAGTCGTGAAGCGTGCGAGGTGAGTTGAGGCATTTTATTTTTTTGAAATATTCGCCATTTTGCTATTCCATGATGGCTTATTTTGACATAATGCCTCCCACAACATTTGCGGGAGGCATTATCCTTTTCAAAAAAAATCATATTAAAAATCTGCGAAATCAGTGATTCAGTTTCGCTTTCAGGTTCTGATCCAATGCATCCAAAAACTCTTCGGTATACAAATAATGTTCCCCATGGTTTACTTTATTACCATGAATACATACGGCCAGATCTTTGGTCATTTTGCCACTCTCCACTGTTTCAACGCATACCGCTTCCAGTGCATGACAGAAATCTATCAGCGCCTGGTTGCCATCTAATTTACCACGGAATTCAAGGCCCCTTGTCCAGGCAAAAATAGAAGCGATAGGGTTGGTGGAAGTGGGTTTCCCTTTCTGGTACTCGCGGTAGTGTCGTGTAACCGTACCATGTGCCGCTTCAGCTTCCATAACATTACCATCGGGTGTAATGAGCGTAGAAGTCATTAACCCCAGTGAACCAAACCCCTGTGCTACCGTGTCACTCTGTACATCGCCGTCATAATTCTTACAGGCCCATACAAAATTACCGTTCCACTTCAACGCACTGGCCACCATGTCATCAATCAAACGGTGCTCATAAGTAATGCCTGCTTCAGCGTATTTAGCTTTGAATTCGTTCTGGTAAATCTCTTCAAAAATATCTTTGAACCGGCCATCGTATTTTTTAAGGATCGTATTCTTGGTAGACAGGTACAAAGGCCATTTTTTACTGAGTGCTGTGTTAAAACAACTCCTTGCAAATCCTTTAATGCTTTCATCCGTATTGTACATAGCCAATGCAACACCATCCCCTTTAAAATTAAACACCTCGAACTCCTGCACGGTGCCATCTTCCCCTTCAAATTTGATGGTTAGTTTTCCTTTGCCCTTAGTCACAAAATCCGTGGCACGGTACTGATCCCCGAAAGCATGACGGCCGATACAGATGGGAGCAGTCCAGTTAGGAACCAGCCTCGGTACATTGGAACAAACAATCGGCTCACGGAACACGGTGCCATCAAGGATATTGCGGATGGTGCCGTTGGGGCTCTTCCACATTTGTTTCAGGTTGAATTCTTTCACCCGCTCTTCATCAGGTGTAATGGTGGCACATTTAATACCCACCCCATACTGTTTGATGGCATTGGCCGCATCAACTGTAACCTGGTCATTGGTCTGATCCCGGTATTCCATGCCCAGGTCAAAATATTTAATATCCACTTCCATATACGGTAGGATCAGTTTGTCTTTGATAAATTTCCAGATGATCCTGGTCATTTCATCTCCATCCAATTCTACTACCGGATTAGCAACCTTGATTTTTTGTGCCATTAATATTCCTTTTAGTTAATGTTAAAACGAGCACAAATGTAATACTTTATCCGTTTTATGGCTACACCAACAGGGTAAACAGATCTAATTTTTTTTGAACCAAAAAAATTCTATTCTTACAGGAATTATACATAGCGAACTATTTACATTGCTAAATAAACAATATTTTGAATCGTTTAAAACCATTACTATGATTGGATTTTAGAAGATGAGGAAATTTTGATGCGTTTGCCCTGAACTTTGCCCCGTTCTTTAGAACGGGGGTAATGGTTCTTTATCAATTATCACAGGCACTTTAGTGCTGAATAGAACTAATTGGGATACATTGTTTTCGATAAAATATCTGCAGATTCGGGACTAAAGTCCCGTAAAAGCAAAGTTCATTTTTCAGACCCCGTTCTAAATAACGGGGCAAAGTTTAATTACAAAATTCCCAGGGCAAACATTGGTATGGATTTTTACGTAAATGCAGTATGAAATTATTATCTATCATACCTGTTGCACTGTTCCTGCAATTGATCAGCCTTTTTGCGGCCCCGGGTTGTACCAAACAGGGATTAAAGAAAGTAGAATTGGGAATGGAAAATCCGGTAACAGATAGCCTGTTAAAAACCTGGCTTGCATTGGGTGATTCGTATACAATAGGGGAATCTGTGGCAGTAGAAGATAGGTTCCCGGCGCAAACGGTTGCACTGCTGAAAACGCATGGGGTGCCTGTGTCAGAGCCGAAATACATTGCCCGAACGGGCTGGACTACCGCTGATCTTCAGAATGCCATCAGCAAAGCGATCCTGAAACCAAAATACGATATAGTAAGCCTTCTTATCGGCGTTAATGATCAATACCAGGGTTTTGATACGACAGGTTACAGGACACGTTTTACCCAATTACTTCAAAAAGCTATTCAACTGGCCGGTAATGATGCAGCGCATGTTTTCGTAGTATCTATCCCTGATTATGGCGTAACGCCTTTTGGCGGCGGATCAGCAAAGATCAGTAAAGAGATAGATCAATTTAACGCAATCAATAAACAGGTAACACTTGCCTTTAAGGTCAGTTATACTGATATTACACCCATCAGCCGTGAAGCTACCAATGACCAGTCATTAACCGCAGGGGATGGATTGCATCCTTCCGGCAAACAATACAAACAATGGGCTGAGATATTAGAACATGCGGTGCTTGCTGTTGTAAAATGAATTTTTGGAAAGTTGTAAACTTTCCAAAAATTAAAGATTTACGATCAAAACCGGAATAGCCAATGCATGCCTTACGTCCTCAATCGTTTCCCCAAAAATATAATCCTTCAAACCCGAGTGCCTGTGAGCCCCCATTACCAGCATATCGGCCTTGGATTCTTTTACAATACGGATAATCTCTTTCACACGGTTCCGGTATCCTAAAGTAAACTCAGCGGTGTATCCCATTTTCTGTAGTTGCATGACATAATTTTCAAGCCGCTGTTTATCTTCCCGTGTTTCCTCATCATCACTGGCTTCTCCCGAATACCGTGCGGATACGCTTTCCACCACGTGCAGCAAAATATAAGTGACCGATGTATGACCCTGCGCAATAGCATACGCTATCAGTTTTTCATCCGAGGCGGAAAAATCGAGAGATATAGCTATCCGCGTAGTCTGTTTCACTGTCAGGTTTTGTAAAACAACCGTTTCACCATGCATAATGGCTCTTTGTTTTTGCCTGCGTTTTTTGATGATGGGTAAAAAGGTCATTACCAGAAATAAACAGGCAAAAGCGAGGATAGCCAGTACCAATATGAGTTTCCAATACCACATAGCGTTTGATGCAAAAAGCTGTATCGTTTGTTCTGCCACGAGTTTTACATTCAGAAAAACCAGTATGATGGCCACCAGCCATGCGGCGATCTTTACATAGGTTTTGATCGCGAACGCTCCCATCGTCGCCTTATCACTTACAAAATGTATCAGGGGTATCACGGCAAATCCTAACTGCAGGCTTAATACCACCTGGCTGAATACCAGCAGGTCATCCACTTTTTCTTCTCCATATATAAGTATCACTAGTACTGCGGGTACAATAGCGATAAGCCTTGTGAGCAACCTGCGTAACCATGGATTAATACGCAATTGCAAATATCCTTCCATTACAATCTGGCCGGCAAGTGTTCCGGTGAGGGTGGAACTTTGTCCTGCTGCAATCAATGCAATGGCAAACAATATAGGCGCCAGCCTGCTGCCA
>JBKJPR010000496.1:0-4629 GCA_046594275.1 Sediminibacterium sp. | reverse complement strand
GCCGGGCGGGAGTACCTTTGTGACAGAAAAACTCGAAAATGTATTTTATGCCGAATTCGGGGTTTACGTGAAATTTTAAAAATAGGGGAACCCTTATTTTATGAAATCTTTATATCTGTAGCAAGTAATGAAATAGCTTCAAACTGTCTCTTTTTTGAAAACGTGGCACGGGTATTGCCTACTGCTGGTAGAACAGGTTGATAACTATGTATACATTTACAACCCTTTCTAAGAATCATTTTTTTAACCTAAATAACAATCATTATGAAATCTAAATTTTTACTTATCCTTTTAGCTGCCTTAACGGTAGGTGGGATATCGCTTAACGCTCAGGACAGAAAAATGACTGAGACGGAAATAAAACTGCAACAGGATCAATACCATGACCGGTATGAATTACAGAAGAAAACCCTTCAGGATGCGTACAACAATGATATGAAAGCGATCGCAGATCAAAAAAACCTGACACCTATGGAGCGGAAAGCGAAAAGAGATGCCATCAGGGATCGTTATCTTCAGCAAAAACACGCTAACCAGGATGCCTACAAAGTAGACAAGGACAGGTTACAGGCCCGCCGTAAAGCGTTAAACGACGGAAAAATTAAAATGGATGATGACAAAATGAAAGTGAAAGATGAAAAAGGAAATAAGATGAAGATGAAGCACGACATGGGCAAGAATATGAAAGTAAAACATAGCGTAAAACCTAATAAACCCGGTAAGCACTAAAATAGCTTACGAAATAATAGAAGGAGACCGTCTTACAGTTATATGAAAGACGGTCTTTTCTATTTAAAGGGTAACATTGAAAATCCCTGCTTAGAATGTATTCAGTGATTTAATCATATGCAGATTAATAAAAGCGAATCTGGCTGAATTACCGGGTAATAACGATGCTTTCAGGGTATCCTGCCTAAATTGAACTACCTTTCATACCCCGGCTCGTTTAGCCTATAAGCCAGGGTTTAACAAAATTTATAATGCCTAAGGCAAAAATACGGTCAGACAACCTTTTCCCGGTTGTGGGTATAGGCGCCTCGGCGGGGGGGCTTGATACATTTAAGAGGTTCCTGAAAGCCATTCCGGAAGCTTCTGGTATGGCATATATCCTGGTACAACACCTGGACCCTTCACACGAAAGTATTTTAGCTGAACTTTTGCAAAGGGCTACCAAAATTCCTGTTCAGGAGATAACAGATAATTTACTCGTTGAGGCGAATCATATTTACATTATCCCTTCTAACAAGTTACTGACCGCTACAGATGGCGTTCTTCAATTAGATGCGCGCCTTCCTAAAAATCAAAAGAACATGCCGATTGACCTGTTCTTTTCTTCGTTGGCAGAAGTACACCAGCAACATGCTATTGGGGTAGTTTTATCCGGAACGGGAACAGATGGTACGCAAGGATTAAAAGCGATCAAAGCGCATGGAGGTATTACTTTCGCACAGGAGCCGCAATCTGCTGCTTATGACGGGATGCCGCAAAGCGCTATTGATGCGGGAGTTGTGGATTTCATTCTTGCACCCGAAAATATACCTGAACAATTACGGGCTTTACATGATACAGGTAACGCGGAAGGGACCGGTCAACAAATGGAGGACGATGCAGTTAAACAGATTTTTTCGCTGCTCAGAATCCGTCGGGGTGTTGATTTTACCTATTATAAACAAACAACTATCCGCCGTCGTATCACCCGGCGGATAGCCCTGACCATGAAAGCCAGCCTTACTGAATACCTGGGGTACCTCAAAGAAAATAAGCCTGAACAGGATATTTTATACCAGGACTTGCTTATCCCCGTAACACAGTTCTTTAGGGATCCGAAAGCTTTTGAGATATTATGCGAAACGGTATTTCCGGTCCTGCTAAAGTACCGGCAGGGGAATGAGCCATTGCGTATCTGGATCGCCGGTTGCTCTACGGGCGAAGAAGCTTACTCAATGGTTATGTGCCTGCAGGAATTTTTGGGAGACAAAGGCCCTTCTGCTACGATACAGGTATTTGCAACAGATATTTCCGAGATCGCCATTGCCAAAGCGCGGACCGGCATCTATACCAGCAGCGAAGTGAATGGCCTTTCTCCCGCCCGTTTGCAACAGTTCTTTACCAAAAAGGATGGAAAGTTCATGTTGAATAAATCCATCAGGGATACCTGTGTGTTTGCCCATCACAATTACCTGAAAGATGCGCCTTTTGCCAAAATAGATCTAGTCAGTTGCCGCAACTCTCTGATCTATCTTGAACCACTTTTGCAGAAAAATGCGCTCACTACGTTTCATTATGCGTTGAAAGAAAAAGGATTTTTACTGCTTGGAAAATCAGAAACCATCGGGCGTGCAACAGAACTGTATAATACATTTGATAAAACCAATAAGATCTATACAAGGAAACCGGTACCGGGAAAATTTCTGCATGTGAATGCGGATCGAAGTGAAAGAACTTTTAAAGCTGGCAATATCAGAACATTCACTAATGAGAGCAGTAAAGACGATTTTCAAAAAACTGCGGATGATCTGTTATTATCAAGGTATGCGCCGCCTGGTGTAATAGTGAATAGTGAAATGGATATCGTACAATTTCGGGGGGCAACCGGTGTTTGGCTGGAACAATCTCCCGGCAAACCCAATCTGAATATTTTAAAAATGGCCCGGGAAGGCCTGGCTTTTGAATTTCGGAATGCATTGCATAAAGTAAAAACAAGTAAAAAACCCCTCATTAAAGAAGATATCCCTATGCAGTTTATGGGGGAGGAGCGCCTGGTAACCATCGAAGTTATTCCCCTTCTTAATACCATTGAACTTCACTATTTAATTCTTTTTAGGGATACAACGTTAATATTGGATACCGGCCCGGAACAAGCAAAAGATAATAAACACCCGGCTTTGCCGAATGCAAAGCGAAACCGCGAAATATTACTGATCAAGAAATTACAGGAAGAACTGGCCCTGGCCCGCGAGGATATGAGAAGCATTACTGAGGACCAGGAGGCTTCCAATGAAGAATTACAAAGCGCCAATGAAGAACTCCTTTCCGGAAGCGAGGAACTGCAAAGCCTGAATGAAGAACTCGAAACCTCCAAAGAGGAGATACAGACCAGTAATGAAGAATTGATTGTAGTGAACCAGGAATTGTACGACCGGAATGAACAAATCAATCTTTCACGCCTGTATGCAGAGTCCATTGTTTCCACTATCCGCGAACCCATCATTATCCTGAATAAGAACCTGCATGTAAGAAACGCCAACCGGGCATTTTATAATAAGTTTCAAACAACAGAAGGGGAAACAGAAGGCAAACTCCTCTTTGAATTAGGAAACCATCAATGGGGTATACCGGCTTTGAGAAAGTTACTCCAAGAAATCCTGCCGGGAAAGACCAATATTGTTGATTTTGAGGTGGAACATGCATTTCCTGTTTTAGGAGAGCGGATTATGTTGTTGAATGCCACCCGAATCTTCAAAGATAATTCGGATGAACAGTCTATCCTGCTGGCCTTTGAAGATGTTACTGATCAAAGGAAGATAGACAAAGACCTGGAGCTGATTGCTGAAGAACTGGAAAAGCAGGTATTGGAAAGGACCTTTTCCCTGTCTGAAGCCAACAGTGACCTTCAGCATTCTAACGAAAACCTCGAACAATTTGCGTACATCGCCTCGCATGACCTACAGGAGCCACTGAGGAAGATCAGAATATTTTCGGCACTGCTTAATGAAAGGTATGCCAATGACATACCCGAAGCAGCAAAAGAACTGATAAAAAAGATTAGCAGTTCTTCAGAACGAATGTCAACACTGATCAGAGAAGTACTTGATTTTTCCAAAATAGTACATGGTGACGCTGCTTTTGAAAAAACAGATACAAATGCTATTTTAAAAAGGGTCATCGACGATTTTGACCTACTGATCGCTGAAAAAAATGCGATTATTACACATGAACCATTCCCAGTGATTGAAGCCATTCCTTTGCAGGTTAATCAACTTTTTTATAACCTTATCGGCAATGCCCTTAAGTTTTCTAAGAAGGATGCCGCGCCTGTCATTAAGATTACGTCAAGAAAACTGTTACTGGAAGAGGTAAAAAAGCACAAGACACTTAATCCAAAACTCAGCTATTATGAATTTAGTTTCAAAGACAACGGAATTGGATTTGAACAACAGTATGCAGACCAGATTTTTTTAATTTTTCATCGCCTGCATAGCCGTGATCAATATGCTGGAACAGGTATCGGACTGGCGCTGTGTAAAAAAATTGTTATTGATCACCAGGGGGAAATAACGGCCATCTCAAACGGCAGCAATGGCGCCATCTTTCATATCATTCTGCCTTTGGCGCAGTAAACCGCTTTATACTTCATTACCGTGTTGGCCGCTAACCTTATGCTTTAGCGTGTGGATATACATGCAATATGTTTGCGGGCTTTAGCCCCAGACTGGTTTTAAAGTCTAACTGATATTATTTCTCTCTGCGGGTTGCTCTGCGTCTCCTGCGGTTGGAGTTTTTTTACCGCTTGGAGAAAGGAAATAAATTTTAAAACTATCAGATATTATAGCGTTGATAAAAAATGGCTTCGATGATTGGTGAACAATCTCTACCTCTGCGTCTCTGCGCCTCCGCGGTTATTTTTTA
>JBKJPR010000492.1:0-9809 GCA_046594275.1 Sediminibacterium sp. | reverse complement strand
AATACCACTTTGGAATTCAGTGATGGTTTAAATGGAAAAGGATTTTACTTCAATAATCCCAATGCCAGCAGGAGTTGTGGTTGCGGAGAGAGTTTTGGAGTGTAATTCCTACCCCCGCCTGTTATTAGGGAAGGCCTGAAGGGGGAGTTAAAATATTTGAAAGCCGAAGCATTTGCTTCGGCTTTTTACTTTCCCTTTCCCCTCCTTTCCGAGGAGGGGCCGATGTTATATTTTTCACAGAAAAAATATAATATCGGGGGTGGTTATTCAGTCCTTTCCGGGGGCTGTGGTGGTGCATCCGGCCTCACAGGCGCCCCTTTCATTTTAACCGGCTTCACCGGCGGTGGCGGTGGAAATTTCTCTGCATCTCTCCTGCTTCCCGGGGCATTGAATTTTGTAGCTTCTAGTTTGGGTGGAGGCGGCACATCCGGTCTTTCAGCTTTCGGAAGCGATACTCCCCTTGCTGGTTGAGGAGGTGGTGGTGGCTTTTCTCCATTCTTCCTCATCGCTGGAAGATCAAACTTAGTGATCTCAACTGCAGGTGGGGGCGGCGGCGGTGGCTTAACATGCGATCTCTTGTTGCTTTTTACGATCACCGGAATCGCATCCGGCCCGTTTTCTACGGCTGGTGGGGAGGTGGCCTTTTTCTTGTCCTGTGATTGGGCAAATAAACCAATTCCCAACAGGCAAAACAGGATCATGGTTAGTCTTAGTTTCATATCAGTGATTTTTGAATGAGATGCGAAATGTGATAAAATCCATAAAGT
The DNA here is from genome assembly GCA_046594275.1 of Sediminibacterium sp. Taxonomy (GTDB): domain Bacteria; phylum Bacteroidota; class Bacteroidia; order Chitinophagales; family Chitinophagaceae; genus Sediminibacterium. The sequence continues at coordinate 9,042 of JBKJPR010000492.1, read as the reverse complement.
GGTTTCAAATAATTATACCAAATAGGGCGATTGCCCAATAACATTTAGTTTTGACAGTATGTGGATGATCTGCAAAAAAGAATGGCAACAGTTTTTCAGCAGCCTTACCGGCTATATCGCTCTGGTGGTTTTCCTTTTGCTTAATGGATTGTTCCTTTTTGTTTTTCCAGACAGCAGCATACTCGATTTTGGCTATGCCTCCCTGGCCAGTTTCTTTAACCTTGCGCCCTGGATATTATTGTTCCTGGTACCCACCATCACCATGCGCAGCCTGGCTGATGAATACAAGACAGGTACTTTCGAATTGCTGAAAACTATGCCCTTAGCCCCATCACAAATTGTATGGGGTAAATTTTTTGGCGCCCTGGTGATTGTCATTACTGCGTTATTACCCACTATCATATACGCTATCTCCGTTCAGCAGCTAAGCGTAACAGGTGGTATCGATGTAGGTGGCGCTATCGGCAGCTATATCGGACTTATTTTTTTAGGCGCTGTATTTACAGCTATCGGTATCTGTGCCAGTAGTTTCACCAATAATACGGTAGTGGCATTTATTGCCGGAGCCTTTGTATGCTTTTTATTGTACAATGGATTTGATGCCATCAGCAAACTGCCCGTATTCAAAGCAGGCTGGGATTATTATATTGAAATGCTGGGAATCAATTTTCATTACCGCAGCATCAGCCGAGGAGTGATAGACAGCAGGGACCTTATTTATTTTATAGGGATTATCGTTTTATTCTTATTCATTACGCAACGCAATCTCGTTAAACGTTAACCGGTTCATCATGCAGAAATTGTGGCAACATACATATGGTGTTTGGGGATTGACCGGTTTATTCGTGGCCCTTATCTACCTGTCAACTCTATTTTCCTGGCGCGCCGACCTGACCGCAGAAAAAAGATACAGCCTCACCCCGGCTACCAAAACATTACTGAAAGAGGTTGACAGCGTAATTACCATCCGGGTATTTCTTACCGGCGACCTCCCAGCCGATTACAAAAAATTAAGCCTTGCCACGAAAGACCTGCTGGATGAATTCAAATCCCTCTCCGGTAACCTGGTCCGGGTAAGCTTTGAAAAACCCGGCGCCGACATCACCAATGATACGGCCAAAGTTATGCTGTACGACAGCCTTGCCAGGTTGGGCGTGGTATTCGAACAGAGCGAAGTTGTTTCTTCTGAAAAGGAAAAACAAACCAATCAGTTAATTATTCCTTCTGCGTTGGTCAGTTACCGCCAGGGACAGAAGCCTGTTGCCGTAGACCTTCGCAGTAGCCGCAAAGTATATAAGCAATACAATGTGGTTACTGACAATAATCCACGGGAAGACGTGGAAGCCACCCGCAACGCAGCGGAAGCTTTACTTGAATATAAATTCTCAAATGCTATTGACAAACTTACACGAAAGTATGTACCCACTATTGCGTATGCAGTGGGTAATGGTGAACCGGTTGACCTTACAGTGAACGATTTGGGCGAAAGCCTGAGAAATGAATACAGGCTGGCTGTGTTTGACCTGAAGCAGGGTTACCCCGATGCGGGATTAATAGATGCATTGCTCATCGTGAAACCTGTTTTACCTTTTACAGACGAGGACAAGTTAAAGTTGGATCAATACGTAATGAATGGCGGCCATATTATCTGGTTCATTGATAAACTGCATGCAGAATTAGACAGCCTTATGCGCAGCCAGGCACAGTACACAGCGTTTGACAGGGGCCTTGATCTGGATGATATTCTTTTTAAATACGGTGTCCGCATCAACCCCGACCTGGTGCAGGATCTCAACTGTTCAAAAATTCCGATCGTGATTGGGAAAAATGCAGATGGCAGTCCTAAGATGCAGCGGATACCCTGGCCCTATTATCCTTTTCTTTCGGCACACAACGATAATCCCATTTCAAAAAATCTCGACAGGGTATTACCGATATTCCCATCCAGTATTGACACGGTAAAGGCGGCCGGTATCCGGAAAACTATTTTATTGACAACAGACAGTAATAGCCGGAGAATGGCTTCGCCAGCCATTGTATCAATCAACAGTGTAAGAGACAATGAAGACCTGGCAACCTTCCAACTAAATTATCTGCCCATTGCTGTACTGCTGGAAGGTAAATTCCATTCCTTGTACGCTAACCGCATTGGAAAAGAAATAATGGATTCTGTACAACGAGCCACGGGGAAACCTTTTCTGAGCGCAGCTGTAAAAGAAGGTAAACAGATCGTCGTATCAGATGCGGATATCGTTACAAATGCTGTAAGCAATACTGCAGGGCCATTGTCCATGGGATTATTGCCATTGGAAAATTACCGGTTTGCCAACCGCGAATTCTTTCTCAATTCCATAGATTACCTGGTAAGTAATAATAACCTGTTTGAAAGCAGGAACAAAGATTTTGTATTACGGCTGCTGGATAAGAAGAAAGTGGCAGAACAAAAGACTAACTGGCAGTTAATCAATATTGTATTACCCATTGCAGTAGTGATCATTGTTGGCATTATTTTTCAATGGCGGCGTAAAAAGAAATATAGCCCATAGCTATTACAGTTCAGGGCTGCGTATCTTTACCATCCAAATCAAAAGAATGTCTACACACCAGGTTGTATATTTAGTTTTCGGTATTGTCCTGATCATTGCACTGGCATTTGACCTGGGCCTGCTCAGTAAAAAAAACAAAACGGTTACCATCAAACAGGCATTATACCAGACCTTTTTCTGGGTAGGGCTTGCACTGGTCTTTTTTGTATTCGTATGGATAAAAGGGCCGATGCTGGCTGCAGAAAATACAGCAAACCTGGCAGTGGGCGCAGCAGTTAAGGGTTCGCAACTGGCGCTGGAATTCCTGAGCGCTTACCTGATGGAATGGAGCCTGAGCATTGATAATATATTTGTATTTATCCTGATTTTTACTTCCTTTAATGTTAAAGAGAAACATTATCCCAGGGTATTGCTGATAGGTATACTCATGGCTATCGTATTCCGGATCATCTTTATTACGGTAGGAGTGGCGCTGGTCACAAAATTTGAATGGATATTATACTTGTTTGGCTTGTTCCTGTTGTATACCGGGTACAAAATGTTCACTGCAAGTGATACTGAAGAATATGACCCGCACCATTCCAGTGTCTATAAACTCCTCCAAAGGTTTCTTCCATTAGTAAACCACGATGGGGATGGAAAATATATTCTGAAAGAAAATGGAAAGTCTGTATATACTTCTTTGTTTGTGGTAGTCATGCTGCTCGCTGCCATCGACCTGTTGTTTGCCCTTGATTCTATCCCGGCGGTGATGGGTATATCAAAAGATCCATTAGTAATCTATACTTCCAATATTTTCGCGGTGTTGGGATTGCGGAGTTTATTTTTCCTGCTTCGTAGTGCCGTGTCTAAATTTGATTACCTGCAGCAGGGGATCGCTATTGTGCTGCTATTCATTGGCGCCAAAATGCTTGGCGAACATTATATAAACCAGTGGATGGATAAAAACACCCAGGTTATCATTTCCCTTGCAGTGATATTGATCTGTATATCGGGTTCTGTTTTTTATTCCATTTTTATGAAGAAAAAAGGAACGCCCGCAGATGTAGAGGAGGATTCACAATAACTGAGTACATTTAACAGTGTCCTATTCCATACAACATATTGCAAGGATCGTTGATGCAGCGGCTGCTGTTATTGATAATTCAGTAATTGAACACCTGCTGATCGATAGCCGGAAGATCGTGTTCCCGCAAACTTCTTTATTTTTCGCCATCAGTGGCCCCCGCCGCGATGGACACCAGTTTATCCATGAAGTATATGAACGCGGTGTAAGAAATTTCATTGTAAAAAAAAGATTTGAGCGTACTGCCTTCCCCGGAGCTAATTTCCTGGAGGTAACAGATGTATTGCAGGCATTACAGCAACTGGCCGCTTTCCACCGGAGCCGGTTTACTATACCCGTGATAGGCATCACGGGGAGTAATGGCAAGACCATCGTAAAAGAATGGTTATATCAATTGCTGCAGAAAGATCACCATATTGTTCGAAGCCCCCGTAGTTACAATTCGCAGGTAGGCGTACCGTTGAGTGTATGGCAAATGAATGAGCAGCATACACTCGGTATTTTTGAGGCGGGTATCTCTACCGTTCAGGAAATGGAAAAACTGGCGGCCGTAATACAACCCACAACCGGCGTATTTACTAATCTTGCTGATGCGCATAGCGAAGGCTTTGAAAACAACCGGCAGAAAGCGCTTGAAAAAGCAACCCTGTTCCGGCATGCTGAGTCACTTGTATTTTGTAAGGATGCATTGTCGCCCTCCTTGTCTCCCGATAAAGAGGATAAAACGCTCTTCAGTGATCAAATGGGTTTCTTTTCCTGGAGCAGGGAACCAGGCGCCACTCTCATTGTCCTATCTGAAGAAAAAATACAGGAGCAAACACTGATCACTGCAAAGTATAATGGCCATACCATTGCTGTTACTATCCCTTTTACTGACAGGATTTCCATCGACAATGCTGTTACCTGCTGGTGTGTGTTAATACAGATGCAGTATGATCAGTCTGTTATTCAGCAAAGAATGCTTACACTCGAGCAGGTGGATATGCGTATGCAGTTAAAAAAAGCCATCAATAACTGTTACATACTCAATGACAGTTATAGTAATGATATGGCATCACTTGATCTTGCCCTCGACTACCTACAGCAACAGGCGGGTAACCAGCCTACCACATTAGTACTGTCGGATATACTTCAGTCAGGGCAATCTGAAGAAACCTTATACCGCGATATAGCAACACAACTCGCTGTGCGCGGCATACACCGGTTGATCGGTATTGGCCCTGCCATTTCAAGGCACCGTTCTTTTTTTACGGCGTTTGCGCCGCAATTATCGGTTGCTTTCTATGATTCAACAGATGCCTTCCTGCACCAAGGGGGTACACAGCAATTCAAGGATGAATATATTTTGCTGAAGGGCGCCCGTGTATTTGAGCTCGAGCGGATATCGCACTGGCTGGAACAGAAAGTTCACCAGACTGTTATGGAGATCAATCTTTCGGCCATGATCCATAACCTGAAAGAATACCAGAAACAACTGAAACCAACCACCAAACTCATGGCCATGGTAAAGGCATTCAGCTATGGGAGTGGCAGTGCAGAAGTGGCCCGGATTTTACAGTTTCATAAAGTAGACTATCTGGCCGTTGCCTATACCGATGAAGGTGTGGAACTGCGGAAAGCCGGTATCAGTTTACCTATTATGGTAATGAATGCTGATGAATCTGGTTTCGACGCATTAGTAAGCTATAACCTGGAACCTGAGATCTATTCTTTCCCCATGTATGATGCCTTTCATACTTACCTCAATCAGCAGGGCATACAACAGTTTCCCGTTCATATTAAATTCGATACCGGAATGAACCGGCTGGGTTTTGAAATACCCTCAGCAGTTGCCATTGCCGGTTCATTGAAAGCAAATCATACCATGGCGGTGAAAAGCGTGTTTAGTCACCTGGTGGCCAGTGAGAACCCCGAACATGATTCTTTTACCCAAAAACAGGTGACATTGTTCGAAGAGGCCTGTACTGCCATGTACAACCTGTTAGGTTATACTTTTATAAAACATATTGCCAATTCTGCCGCCATTTTCCGTAAGCCCGCCTACCAGTTTGATATGGTACGGTTAGGTATCGGACTCTATGGAGTTGACAGTGCCGATGGAAAAGCTTTGTCGCTTGAAACAGTGGCCACGCTCAAATCAACGATTGCCCAGATTCGTAAGGTAAAAGCCGGTGAAACGGTTGGCTATAACCGAAAAGGGCAGGTAATAAAAGATAGCCTTATAGCCACTGTACGCATTGGCTATGCAGACGGTTTCGGAAGAAAATTAGGCAATGGGGCGGGCCATATGTACCTGCATGGCACCCTGGTACCCGTTATCGGCAATGTATGTATGGATATGACCATGATTGATATTACGGAGCTGAAAGGGGTAAAAGAAGGGGATGAAGTGGAAATATTCGGAAAACATATACCCGTTCAGCAGGTAGCGGAATGGGCGGGTACCATTGCGTATGAGATTATGACCGGAATTAGTCAAAGGGTTAAACGGGTGTATATGGAAGAGTGAGCGCATTTTGGAATTGGGAGATTTGGAAATTTTGAAATTGAGGATGGCTGTTAAAACAAATTCCATCCGCCTAAGGCGGACCCAATCCCAAAATTCCAAAATCATCTTCCCTATCTTTGCCCACCATAAAAACCATGGAAGTGAAAGCCAGACAAGTTATATTCCTTATTCTTCTGATCATTTTTGCCGACCAGGCGCTGAAATTCTATATTAAGCTGCATTATTATGCCGGTGAAGAACATAAAGTGATCGGGAACTGGTTCCGTCTCCATTTTGTTGAGAATGAGGGTATGGCATGGGGCTGGAAATTCGGGGGTGGTTTTGGTAAAATCGCCCTGACCTTATTCCGCCTGGTGGCGGTGATATGGGGAAGCTTTTTGTTAAGAGATTTTATCCGCAAACACTACCACAAAGGATTTATCATCTGTGCGGCATTGATCTATGCCGGCGCCCTGGGTAACCTGATCGACAGCTTGTTTTACGGGTTGATTTTTGATATGAGCAGCCCTTTTTCACAGAATGTTGCAAGGCTATTACCGCCAAGTGGGGGGTATGCCGGCTTCCTGCATGGCAAAGTGGTGGATATGTTGTATTTCCCTATTATTACCAATGCGCATTATCCTTCCTGGCTGCCATTTATAGGTGGCGATGAGTTTGAATTCTTCCGCCCGGTATTCAATATTGCCGATGCGGCTATTTCAACAGGGGTAATCACTATCCTGATCTTCCAGAACAGGTTCTTTAAAAAGCATACCAAAGAAGTGCACAGTACAGTGGAAACCGATAGCCTGGTAAATGATAAGACACAGATATTTTAGTAAACGATTTATCCCAAAAAATAACCCTGCACCAACCGATGCAGGGTTATTTTTTGACCGAAGTACGATCAATTATTTGATAGTTGGCGTTTCGAATAGGGAAACCGACTGTTGGTTGGGCGAATTACCGATGACCTGGTCTATCAGTCCAAAACCTTTGGCATAATACGAATTACCCGCTATTACCAACCGGGGGGTGGTACTGTTTTTAGGCTGGAACATAATCTCTCTTTTTACGTTGATCACGTTGCTATACGTTTTTCCCGCAATCGTATAGAGAGTGGTGTTTTTTGTTACAATGGTAAACACAGCTTTTGCCTTACCATATTCCGCAGTAGATCCTGTGCCCAGCTTTACTTCCCCATATTCACCCGATTGCCAGGTGTCTCCCACATTGGCATTCTCTTTCAGAAAAGGGTAAGAAATAAACCCTTTGGGAATAGAATCAAAAAGCAGGGTATAGTCAAAATCAACGGTACTCAATGCGAAATAGTCGCCCTTGCCGTTTTTAGCAAAAAAGAAAGTATCCTGGAAACGGGTGGCGAATTGGGAATAGATCAGGGTATCGCCCGGAACCTGCACCTGAAGTGGCGCCACAATAACCGTGAACGTATCGGCACCACCCAGTTTAGGAATGTATTGGTAAACCCATTTGGAACCAGTGGTGGTAGGGAAATAATCAGTGCCACTGCCTGTGCCGCCACCACCACCCCCGCCACCGCTCCCGGTGCCTGTTGGTGTAATAAAGAAAGCGCAGGCCGTATTATTGAAAAAAAGTACAAAATTTGTTTTTTTGGGCAGGATAGGTGTGCCCTTTCCCTTGATCTTAACCACAGAAGGGCCAGTGCTGATGGCGAATCCTGAATCAATGAACCACATCCCATTTACCGTATCTGTATAGATCTTGTATTTGCCCGCTGCGGTAAAATTTACGTTTACCAGCACATAGTTATTATTGGTGAGTTGCGTATCTACCGCATAATCGCCACGTATGGTCACATTCTTGCAGTTGCCGAGAGAATCTACCAGTTCGCCCTGCGCCGTTCCTGAAAAGCCTCCTTTCTCCAGACTCAGTTCCTTTTTACAGGCCATGAACATAAAAAACAAGGCGAGGGTGATGGCTAGCCGGGGGGTTAACGTATGTATTGTATCTTTTGTCATAGTATTATATCTACGAATATCAGATAAAATTTATACTAATAACGCTGCCTGATTGGTCAAATTACCATTTTTTAATAGTTGCTGCACATTATTTAACGTAGTAGTAGCAATTTGGCCCAGCGCCTCGTCGGTGAAAAAGGCCTGGTGGGCGGTGAGCAGCACGTTGGAGAAACCCAGGAGACGCTGGATTTCGTCGTCCCTGATCACCTTATCCGACAGGTCGCGGAAAAAAAGATGTTCTTCCTGTTCGTATACATCAATGCCCAGGTAAGCAATATGCCCCGATTTCAGGGCCGCGATAACGTCTTTGGTATCAATTAAGGCGCCACGACTGGTATTGATCAGCATCACTCCTTTCTTCATCATGGCAATGGTCCCGTTATTAATGATATGACGGGTCTGGTCATTCAAAGGGCAATGCAGGGAGATGATATCGCTTTTTAATACCTCAATCAGTGGATGGTATTCCACACCCAGTGCTTCCATTTCTTTATTGGCTATAAGGTCAAACGCCAGCACACGGCAACCCATACCTACCATGATGCGGCAAAAAGCTTTTCCAATATTGCCCGTACCGATTACCCCCACGGTTTTACCATGCAGATTAAACCCCAGGAGTCCATTCAGTGAAAAATTCTGTTCTCTTACCCGGTTATACGCTTTATGTGTTTTACGGTTCAGAGTGAGGATCAGTGCCAAAGCATGCTCTGCCACTGCTTCGGGCGAATACGCTGGTACCCGGCAGACTTTCAAACCATTGGCACGGGCGGCTTCCACATCCACATTATTAAATCCCGCACAGCGCAGGGCAATGATCTTTATGTTTTTTGCAGCGAGTTTTTTGCACACTGCTGCATTTACGGTATCGTTTACAAATACACAAACTGCATCCGCTTTGTCTATCAGGTTTACGGTTTGTTCAGTCAGGGGGAGTTCCAGGAA
>JBKJPR010000316.1:0-2935 GCA_046594275.1 Sediminibacterium sp. | reverse complement strand
GACCTGCATATCCGTTTGGGTGTGGATCCTAAGAAAGCCGACCAGCAGGTACGTGGCACCGTATCATTGCCACATGGTACCGGTAAAACAAAGAAAGTGCTGGTACTTTGCACCCCTGATAAAGAACCCGCTGCCAAAGAAGCAGGCGCTGATTATGTTGGCCTGGATGAATTTATTACCAAGATTGAGGGTGGTTGGGTAGATGTGGATGTGATTATCGCAACACCTGCTGTTATGCCTAAGATAGGTAAACTGGGTAAAGTATTGGGGCCACGTAACCTGATGCCAAATCCTAAAACAGGAACAGTTACCAATGATGTAGCTGCTGCTGTGAATGAAGTAAAAGGCGGAAAGATCGCTTTCAAGGTAGACAAAGCAGGTATTGTACATGCTTCAGTGGGCCGCGTTTCATTCACTTCAGATAAGATCGCTGAGAACAGCGCAGAGCTGATCAATGCCATCATTAAACTGAAGCCTTCCACCGCAAAAGGTATTTACCTGAGAGGTGTTAGCATGGCCAGTACAATGAGCCCTGGTATCACCTTAGACACCAAATCATTAATGAACTAATCCTGGTGATTCCCCGAGTAATCGGGGGAGATGACCCGGGTTTATAAAAGATCAGTTATGACCAAAGACCAAAAAAATGAGGTAATTGAAATTCTCAAAGAGAAATTCACTCAGTACAATAACTTTTACATTACGGATACTGAATCGTTATCTGTAGCGCAGGTAACCAAACTTCGCCGCACCTGTTTTGATAAGCAGGTAGAGATGAAGGTTGCTAAGAATACCCTGATCCGTAAAGCGCTGGAATCACTGGATGCTGAAAAGTATACAGGATTGTACGACTCTTTACACAAGGTAACCGCCCTGATGTTCTCCGAAAATCCAAAGGATCCGGCTTTGATCATCAGTTCTTTCCGTAAGGCGAGCAATGGCGACAAACCCGTTCTGAAAGCCGCTTTCATCAACGGAGATGTGTACACAGGTGATACCACCCTGAAAGCACTCACCCAGATCAAGACCAAGAATGAACTGATCGGCGAAGTAATCGGATTGTTGCAATCACCTGCCAAACGTGTACTGGCTGCTTTACTGCACCACCACGAAAAGCAGGGGAATGGAGCAGCAACCACAGAAGCAGCAGCACCTGTTACAGAAGCGCCCGCGGCACCTGAAGCAAAAGCAGCAGCACCTGTTGCAGAAGCGCCCGCAGCACCTGAAGCAACAGCACCAGCGGCAGAATAAGCAATTCAGCAATTTGACCATTGAACAGTTAAATTGTTAAATGGTTATATTGTTATTTTGATAAACAACAAATTTTTTTAAACCCTCCGTTGGATCCGCCTAAGGTGGATATGAAGACGGAAAAAATTTAAACACATGGCAGACGTAAAAGCATTAGCCGAAACACTAGTAGGCTTAACAGTAAAACAAGTTCAGGAATTAGCTGATGTATTAAAAGCTGATTACGGTATTGAGCCTGCAGCAGCAGCAGTAGTAATGTCGGGCGGCGACGGCGGTGGCGCAGCAGCAGTTGAAGAAAAGACTGCATTTGATGTGGTACTCGTAAGTGGCGGCCCAAGCAAACTGACTGTGGTAAAGATCGTTAAAGAATTAACCGGTCTTGGACTGAAAGAAGCAAAAGACTTAGTTGACGGCGCACCCAAAGCCATCAAAGAAGGCGTTTCTAAAGGCGAAGCTGACGAAATTGCGGCTAAACTGAAAGAAGCAGGCGCTGAAGTGGAAGTGAAGTAATTTCACTGTTAAGTACAAAAGATACAGCCGGTAAGCATTGGATGCTTACCGGCTTTTTTATGTCATTCATCCTGATTATTCATTTCCCCTTCTCTAGATATTCTCCGCACATGTCTCCCGGAGGGGATACTGTGCGGAGAAATCAGTATACCAAAATAGAAAGTGCCATTAAACTTAATTCTCGGCCAACAACTCCATTAACCTGTAATTAATATAGTAAGTTGTTCTTCCTATTTTTTGAGGTTTCAAAATATTGGCATCTGTTAATTTCTTTAGCCACACAGATGCGGTTTGCCGGTGGGCTATTTCTCTTTTCACCAATAAATCTATTTTTAAATAAGGCAATGCAAACATCAACTGAAGAAGTTCGTAACTGAAGGATGAACCTAACGTTTGTTTTATCTGCTTTTCATAATCCTCTTTTAGTAAAAGCATCGCTCTTATTTTCTTTGTTGTGAGTTGTACAGTTTCTATTAGTGCGGTCAGAATGTACATCACCCAATCGTGCCAGTTATTTTGTTCTGTTACGTCTCTTAATAACTGGTAGTATTCTGTTTTATATTTTACGATGTACGAACTTAGGTAAAGTACCGGCTGGGTTAATAATTTCTGTTGCACCAGGTATAATGCGTTTACAATTCTTCCTGTACGTCCATTACCATCAGCAAAAGGGTGAATGGCTTCAAACTGGTAGTGGATCAAAGCCATTTTAACCAGCGGTTCTAAAGGGGAGCTTTCCGGATCATTTATAAATTGTTCCAGCGAAGCCAGTTTTTCTCTCAAAATATTTTCACAACAGGGTGGCGTGTAAATAACTTCGCCAGTGATAGCATTTTTTAGGGCTGTTCCAGGCGCGGTCCGGATACCTGATTTATTCTGTTTGATGGTTTGTACAATATCCACCATTGTATTGGTCAAAAGCAGGTTCTTTTGGGTCGTCATTTTCTCTAATCCTACATACACGGCTTCCCGATAGCTCAATACCTCTTTAGCTGCATGACTGGCTGTTCCCTTTTCACTGGCGGCTTTATAAAGCTCGTCCTGCGTGGTAACAATATTTTCAATCGCTGAACTATCCTTACTTTCCTGTAGAACGATAGTGTTGATAAGCAGTTGAGGGTCTGGTAAAGAGGCGCAAAGACCGTTTAATTCGCCTAAATGTCGGGCAGCCTTG
>JBKJPR010000247.1:0-2527 GCA_046594275.1 Sediminibacterium sp. | reverse complement strand
CCTTTTATAAATTGTTTTCCATTATATGTTCCTGCAAAACGTCCTCCCGCCCGTGCAGGAATAGATTGGTGAGCCGAGTAAAGCATCAAGCCTGCAATTTCTTCCACGGTAAGTTTTGTCGCTAAATCTTTTGCCCGCACCTGATATGGTAAACGCCAATCTTCAAATTTATCTAATTTACCATTTTTATTCAAATCTTTAAAAGCTAAACTATTAACTGTCAAAATTTTAACTCCCGAAGAAGCTGAATATCCCAAGGTTTGACCATTTGGGTTTTTTACAATATTGTAAGTGCCTTTTGAGATTTCACTCCATTTTTTTTGGGCTTGTAATGAGGGAGTTAAAATAACAAGCAAGAGTAACGATAAGGAATATTTCATATTTTCTCTGATTTTATTTAATCCTATTAATTTTAACCAACCAACTTTTTTAAAATATTTTTTTCTGAAAATTTCTGTTAGTCAATTACCAAAGTTGTGATGGAATGTGCGAGGATATTAGTCTTTACGGCTTTGTTTGTAACAATAAGGTTGTATGAAATTGGGCTATTGGTTGCATTCATTACCACAACAACCAATTTACCATTGGTATTTAAAAAAGAAGTGGCTTGCAGTTTATCTTTATTAGAGATGCAGGCTACCCTTTTAGCCCCAGGGCGGATAAATTTTGAAAAATGACCGATATAGTAATAACAATTGGTGTAGTGCAGCATATTGTCTCGTGTATCAGCAATGACAGGTGCAAAACAAAAATTACCTACGTGGTTAGGGCCGCCTTTTTCATCTAAAAGTATGTTCCAATCTGTCCAGCCACAAGTGCCTGAATTAAAATCTTTTATCATGGACATGCCATACTTTTCGCCCAAAGACCAATTATAAATGCTGTCAAATTTGAAACGCTCAACACAACCTTCTGTAAACAAAAGATTTTTTGTTGGGAATGATTCTTTAACCTGTTTCACATTATCAAATTGCATCGCATTTCCCGTCCAGGTTTCGTACCAATGATAGCCAATGCCCCAAACATATTTTGCCGCTAATGGGTCATTTAAAATAACACTTGCACGTTGGTATATCAAATCTCTATTATGATCCCAAGCAATCAACTTCTTATCCTTCAAGCCATTTTTTTCTATAGTTGGCCCTAAAAAGTTTTTTATAAAATCACGTTCCTCTTCGGCAGTGTACACACATGATTCCCATCTCTGCTTAGCCATTGGCTCGTTTTGCACCGTAAAGCCCCAAACCGGCATGCCAAGTTTTTCGTAACCTTTAATAAATTTTACATAATAATTTGCCCATGATTGTTTGTACTGAGGTAATAATTTACCGCCATGTAGCATATCATTATTGTCTTTCATCCAAGATGGAGGACTCCAAGGGCTGGCAAATAAAGTAAGCCGACCACCTGCTTGGGCTATTGCTTGTTTTATGAGGGGAATTTTAAATTGCAAATCGTGTGTAAGATTAAAGCTAGTAAGGTTGCTATCTTTCTCTGAAACATAAGTATACATATCGCTAGAAAAATCGCAGCTATTAATATTTGTTCTGGCCAACGTGTAACCAATACCCTCTTTGGGGTCGTAATAAGCTTTTAACAATTCTGCTTGCTTTTGTTTGGAAAGTTTAGCAAATGTTTCAGCCGATGCATCGGTAATGGCACCACCAATGCCTACCAAACTTTGAAACGTATTTGATGGATCAACTTGAACAAAAACATCCCTTTCGGTAGGCTGTACAGCACTTTCAAAATTTAATGTTTCGGTCACTGTTAACCGTAAATCAGTTTTATCGGCAGTGGTGTAAATTTTTACGGTTTTAGGGTTGAATTCAGATGCATTGTATAATACGTTATTTGATTTATTCACTACAATAAATGCTGTTGCAGTAACTACAAAAAAGCCAAAAATTATTTTCTTCATATCAACTATTAAAAATTAAAACTAAGTTTATTGAATGACTATCCTCAATTTTGTTTAGGACTATACTATACGGTTTCTAAAGCCGCTATAGCCAGTTTTTAATCTTTTAAAGATCAAAAGAAATACTTGCACTAAACATAAACGGCTTCTTTTACCCCGCTTTCCAACACTTAAAAATGGTAATACCAAGGTTTAATCTTAATTGCACTATAAACTTTCACAGTCTTCTGATTTTTTGCTAAAACCTTTAATTGTTGGGGGTTTTATTTTATTTTAAGCTCCTCAAATAATTTCAAACAACTTCACTAATTTACCTGCACCCTTTTCTGCTCCTCGGTTGTTGACGCCGATGGTTTAGATTTTATAGTTGCGCCAAACCTATACACAAACGCAATATTAAATACCCTGGTGTCTCTGCTTATTTTTAGTGTTGATTGCACATCCTGAAAGTTCTGAATTTCTTTTGGATTTTGGGTATAAAAAATATCTCTTACATTAAACTTAATGCTTGCTTTATTATTTAATAGTTGTTTAGCAATACCGGCAGATACTTGTCCCAAAGGTAGTATAATAACTTGCCCTTCATTCCGGTTACGGCTAGTATAG
>JBKJPR010000188.1:0-2670 GCA_046594275.1 Sediminibacterium sp. | reverse complement strand
AGGGCGCTGGGTACAAAACCTGCGCGGAATATAGCGCTAACCGCTTCACTTGCTTTTTCAAGGGAAGCAAAAGGCGCCAGCATTAACAGGTCATATTTTGGAAGCGGGATAAGGCGCAATACGATCTTGGTCACAAAACCCAATGTCCCCTCACTGCCCACAATCAGTTGTGTGAGATTGTAACCGGTTGAATTTTTTAAAACGTTGGCGCCTGTCCAGATGATCTCACCCGAAGGCAATACCAGTTCCAGGTTCAGTACATAATCCCTTACCACGCCATATTTTACTGCCTTTGGGCCACCGCTGTTCTCCGCAATATTTCCACCAATAAAGCAACTGCCGCGGCTGCTGGGGTCGGGGGGGTAAAACAATCCTTTTTCTTTCACCGCATTCTGCAATACCTCGGTGATCACGCCCGGTTCAGTGGTAACCTGGAGATTGCGTTCATCCAGGTGTAGGATGCTGTTCATTCTTTCAGTGGAAATCAAAACGCCACCCAGGTGGGGCAGGGCGCCTCCGCTCAGGCCAGTTCCGGCGCCACGTGGTGTAACCGGTATCCTGTGTTCATTGCATATTTTAAGTATGGCAGAGATCTCTTCCGCAGTACGGGGTTTCAGCACTACTTCGGGCAGGTACAGCAATTCCTCTGTTTCATCATGTCCATAGTGTTGTAAATCAGCTTCATCGGCCAATACATATGAATCCCCAAGCAGTGTTTTGAATACTGCCAGGTGTTCCATCGTTACCAAGCCTTTTATGGCCACTCCCTGCATACACCTAATTTTTGGTAAAAATAACTGCTTACCGGGAGATACATGGGATAAAGGCTGTGTTTGACCTGTTTTTTTATAAATCATTCAAAAGATGCATGTTATAACAATCGATGGATTGAAAAGAACGGCGTTTTATTGGAAAATCTATAACAAATAATGAGAATGATTAAGAAACTCTAAAGTGTAACGGGTACACATCAAAATGGGCAAGAAACGAAAACCATTATTTTTGCCCTCTAACTAACGTTTGTTCGTATATGATTGCACCTATGATGACACTTTCCAGGAAAAAAATAGCGACGCTTGGCTTTTCAACCATAAATAGTCTTCATTACCAGCTTATGCCCGCTGAACTTGTTGAACAAACCGTACTACTCGGTCAGGGAGTGTTAAACGATACCGGCGCTTTGTGTATCCGTACAGGCGAGTTTACGGGCCGCAGCCCAAAGGATAAATTCATTGTAAAAGATAAGGTTACAGCGAATACGGTTGACTGGAACCAATTTAATATACCCATTGAAGAAAAATACTTTCACCGGTTAAAAAAGAAATTGCTGGATTACCTCGGTGCAAAGGAAGAGGTATGGATACGCGATGCTTATGCCTGTGCCGACCCTGCTTACCGGTTAAATATTCGGGTAATTAATGAGAACCCATGGAGCAATCTCTTTGCATACAATATGTTTTTAAGGCCTAAGGAAGAAGAACTGGACAATTTTGAACCCGACTGGCATATTATCCAGGCGCCCGGTTTTAAGGCCGATCCGTCTGTTGATGGCACGCGCCAGCATAATTTTGCTATGGTTTCTTTTACGCATAAAACAATACTGATCGGGGGTACGGGCTATACCGGTGAAATGAAGAAAGGGATATTCAGTGTACTTAATTATATCCTCCCACACGATAAGAAAGTGTTGAGTATGCATTGCAGCGCCAATATGGGCTGTGAGGGGGATGTGGCCATTTTCTTTGGCTTGAGTGGTACCGGTAAAACAACGCTCAGCGCCGATCCCCACCGGAAACTGATTGGGGATGATGAACATGGCTGGACAAATGATTCTGTCTTTAATTTTGAAGGGGGTTGTTATGCGAAAACGATTGACCTGAGTGAAGAAAAAGAACCCGAGATATTCCATGCTATCCGGCCCGGGGCATTGGTAGAGAATATTGGTTTTTACGCGGGAACCAACCGGATCGATTTCAGTAACAAAGCTATTACGGAAAATACCCGTGTCAGCTATCCACTGGATTTTATCAGCAATGCGCAGGAGCCAAGTATTGGCGGCCTGCCAAAAAATATTTTCTTTTTAACCTGCGATGCGTATGGTGTATTGCCACCGGTTAGTAAGCTTAGCCCTGGACAGGCCATGTACCAGTTCATCAGCGGGTATACGGCTAAAGTGGCGGGAACAGAAGCAGGTGTTACCGAACCCAAATCTACTTTCAGCGCCTGTTTTGGTGCTCCTTTCCTGCCACTGCACCCGAGGCAATATGCGGAGATGCTGGGACGGCAAATGAAACAGCATAAAGTGAATGTATGGATGATCAATACCGGCTGGAGTGGAGGATCTTATGGTGTAGGCAGGAGAATGAAACTTAGCTATACCCGTGCCATGATCACAGCGGCTTTAAACGGTGCGCTCGATAAGGCTGACTACCATACCCATCCTGTATTTGGTATGATGATACCTGCTGATTGTCCTGGTGTTCCGTCAGAAATTTTAGATCCACGCAGCACCTGGGCGGATAAAGATGCCTATGATAGGGTATCCCGGGATCTTGCTTTACAATTCGTCAGGAATTTCGAAAAATATGCCTTGGGCATATCGGAAGAAATCCTGCAGGCCGCACCCAAAGTCTAACTTCGTTGGTTCGCTCCCGACTTTTGTCGGGACGG
>JBKJPR010000154.1:0-4128 GCA_046594275.1 Sediminibacterium sp. | reverse complement strand
TAAGCTCTACCTGCTGATGGAAAAACAGCATAACCGCGGCCAGGACGGGGCAGGTATCGCCGCAGTAAAGCTCAATACCGAACCCGGCAATCCTTTTATGCACCGGATGCGCAGCAGTGCCCCGCAACCCATCGCAGACCTTTTCTTCAAAATAGGCCAGGAAATTGCGGAACTGGAAAAATACCAGCCGGATATCCAACAACACCCGGGATTAATGAAGGGCCATCTGCCTTTTTTAGGCGAAGTATTACTGGGTCACCTTCGGTATGGAACACAGGGAAAAAATAATGTAGAATTCTGCCACCCTTTTATTAAGCGCGACCTGATGCCCGGTAAGAACCTGGCCCTGGCGGGCAACTTTAACCTGGTGAATACAGATGAATTGTTTGACCTGATTAATATGAGTCCGGGCGATTTTCAAAAGCAGAGTGATCTTGCTGCGATGATGGAAGTGCTGCATCATTTTTTATCTAAAGAAGATGAGCAACACCCTAACGCTGCAGACATTGCCAAAGTATTAAAGAAGGCCACGCCTTTATTTGACGGGGGCTATACCGTAGGCGCTTTATTGGGTAATGGATACAGTTTTGTAATGCGTGATGCCCATGGCATACGCCCTGCTTATTATTATATCAATGATGAAGTGATCGTAGCTGCCAGTGAAAGGGCCGCGATAAGAACCACTTTTAATGTAGGTGAGAATGAAGTGCTGGAATTGATGCCGGGAATGGCATTGATAGTAGACGATGCAGGTAATTACACCCTGGAACAGGTAATGGAACCCAAAGAAAGAAGGGCCTGTAGTTTTGAAAGGATCTATTTTTCACGCGGAAGTGATGAAAAGATCTATCGCGAAAGGATAGCGCTGGGTCACCACCTGAGTAAAACCGTATTGGAGAGTATTAATTACGATCTTAAGAATACCATCTTCTCATATATACCCAATACAGCCGAAGTAGCTTTTTATGGCCTGGTAAAAGGGATGGAAGAATACCTGAACAAGATTAAAGTGGAAAGGATATTAAGCTGGGGTAATGATTTTACTGCCGAGAAGCTGGAAGAAATGGTTACCCGTAAGATCCGCCAGGAAAAGATAGCAATCAAAGATGTTAAGTTGCGCACCTTTATTACCGAGGATACCAACCGCAACGAAATGGTGCAGCACGTGTACGATATTACATATGGAACCGTGCGTAAGAACGAAGACACTTTGGTAGTAATAGACGACAGTATTGTACGCGGCACTACTTTAAAAGAAAGCATCGTACGTATGCTGGCAAGATTGCATCCGAAAAAGATCATAGTTGTATCTTCTGCCCCGCAGATACGGTACCCCGATTGTTATGGTATTGACATGAGTAAGCTGGGAGATTTTATTGCTTTCCGCGCAGCCATTGCTTTGCTCAAAGAAAGAAACATGGAAGGCATATTAAAAGATGCCCAGGAAAAGATACTGGAAATGCAGCGAACCAATCAATTGCATACAGAGAACGTGGTGCGTCAGATCTATAAACCCTTTACTACCCAGGAAATATCCGATAAGATCGCACAGCTCATCACGCCTCCAGGAATGGAGATACCGGTACAAGCCATCTACCAGACCATCGAAGACCTTCACGACAGTTGTCCCACTAATACCGGCGACTGGTATTTTACCGGAAACTACCCTACACCTGGCGGTAACCGGGTAGTGAATAAAGCATTTTTAAATTATATGGAAGGGAAGAATGTGAGGGGGTATTAGCCTCCTTCAGGGGCTAGGGGGTTTTGTAGCATATTGCATTAATATTCATTCCCGCCCCCACTGAAGCAAACATCACCACATCACCTGCTTCCAGTGAATGGGGATCGAGTAGCCCATGTATGACAAGATCATATAAAGTTGGGATGGTGGCAACAGAACTGTTGCCAAATTTATGAATGCTCATCGGCATGATATGCGTAGGTACTTCTCTCAGGCCGTAGAGTTTGTAAAGTGCCTTTACAAATCCTTCATCCATTTTTTCATTGGCCTGGTGCAGGAAGAATTTTTTTACATCGGTTACGTGCAGCCCGCATTTATCCAGGCAGTCTTTCATGGCCAGCGGCACATTCTTGATTGCGTACTCATATACTTTGCGACCTTTCATTTTCATATATCGTACATCCGGATCGGAGCCAGGTAAATTCGATGGGGCAAAATGCAGGTAATAGGCTTCATCCATACAATGGCTTTGCACGCTGGTTGCCAGGATACCGCTTTCTGTTTCACCTGCAGGCATCGCTTCTAATACAGTGGCGCCGGCGCCATCACTGAATATCATACTGTCCCGGTCGTAAATATCAATTACGCGGCTTAAGGTTTCAGCGCCTATCACCAGGCATTTTTTAGCAATGCCGGCTTTGATATATGCATCGGCCTGTATCACACCCTGTATCCACCCGGGACAGCCGAATAAAATATCATACGCTACACAATTCGGGTTACGGATACCGAGCGCATGTTTTACTCTTGAAGAAATAGCAGGCAAAACATCTGTTTGAATGGTACCCTTTAATACATTACCGAAATTATGCGCAACAATGATCTGGTCCAGTGTTTCAGGATCCACTTTTGAATCTTCAACGGCTTTGCGTGCAGCAATGGTGGCCATATCAGAAGTGTTGATACCCGCATCCGCATAACGCCTTTCTTCAATACCGGTGATATCCCTGAATTTATCTACGATTTCGTTAGGGGGCGCTACAATGCGTTCATGATCCTCGCTGTAAAATTCCTGTAAGGCAAATTCCCTGTTGGTCTTAATATGCGTGGGAATATAGCTTCCGGCACCGGTAATAACGGTTCTTATCTGGAGCATGAGCAATACGGTTAGTTTTTAAACAACGCCTGGTGTGAATCTTCAAATGTAACGTGTTGCGGTAAGAATATTTAATAGAAATCTATTGTGTAAATATACCTATGTATCTATGTGTTAGATTTTTTTAACACATAGATACATAGGAAAACATAGTACACATAGAATACCAATTTGTATTTACATTGAAACTCTACCTATTTTAACAGCACAACACGTTCAAATTTAATAATTATTCGCTCAGAATGAAGGGCAGGAATGAAATAGCTGGTAAACGACCGGTTGTTAGTTTAGCGGCGGTGAGTCAATTGTGAATGGTCAATTGTGAATGGTCAATGGCATACATAGTGGACTCCAATAAATTTTAAACACTCACCATTGACCATTCACCATTCACCATCAGAGATATTTGTCCCCCTTATTCCGCTTTACCTCCGCCACATATTCTTTAATAAACTGTTCTTTCTCCTTTTTGCAGATCAGCAATACATCCGGTGTATCTACCACTATGCAATCATCCAGTCCCTGCAGCACCACTAATTTTTGATTGGGTGCCGATACCATGCACTGGGTCGCATCAATCACGATTACATTCTCTCCTGCTACCGCATTGCCCAGATAATCTTTCTCTAAATTATCATACGCACTGTTCCAGGTTCCGAGGTCACTCCATCCGAATGAAGAAGGGATCACGTATACATTGTCGGCTTTTTCCATAATGGCAAAGTCGATAGATACATTAGTACACAAAGGATAGATGCGGTTGATGGCTTCTGTTTCTGTGTGGGTATTAAAGTGTTGTTTTTCACCATCGAACAGGTCGAACATTTCTGGCTGGTATATTTCAAAAGCTTTTACCAGTGTCTTTACCTGCCACACAAAAATGCCCGCATTCCATAAGAAATCGCCACTGGCCACAAAGGTCTTGGCTAATTCGAGGTTGGGTTTTTCTGTAAAGGTTTTTACTTTGTAGATTCCCTCTGCCACAGCCATCGGCTCATGCTGTATATAGCCATATCCGGTATTGGGATGCGTGGGTTTGATACCTAGTGTGACCAATGATTTTATATGTTTCACAAAATCCAAAGCCTGCAAAGTGATCTCCCTGAAATTTTCATTATCCAGTATCATATGGTCGCTGGGCGCTATGATCAGAGAAGCTTCAGGATCCTGTTGCAGGAGTTTGAAGGAAATATAGGCCACACAAGGGGCCGTATTTTTCCGGCTGGGTTCTGCGAGTATGTTGTCGGCATTCAGTTCCGGTAACTGTTCCTGTACGATATGTGCGTAT
>JBKJPR010000101.1:0-10587 GCA_046594275.1 Sediminibacterium sp. | reverse complement strand
ATTGTATTTCTCCATCATTTTACCGGTAGCTGCATATACTTTTTCATTGTTACGCATCCAGTTGTGTCTGATGCGGTCTGCAAGTTCTGTATGGCCATTTTTCTTTAGCCCCTTGTAGCTTATCCATTGCAAAGGCGCCCAGCCATTAGGGGCATCCCATTGTTCCTGTGTTACAGTAAGCGTGCTGATCAGTCCGCCAGATTTCAGAAATTTCTCTTCTATACAGAGAGCCACTTTAGCCGACTGTTCGGGTGTTGACAGGTTGAAGAACAAGGGAAAAGTTGCTGCCAGTGTATAAGCGCTGCTTTGTTGCCGGTCCTTAAACTGGAAATCAAAATAAAATCCTTTCTCTTCATTCCAGCAATAACGGTCAATGGCTTTGTTTCGCTGCAGCAGTTTTGGCAGTATATTTTGTAGGGCCTCCTCATCCTGTTTTTCATAGATCGTGCATAGCATGATTTCCAGGTAAAGCAATAAGCAGTTCAGGTCAACGGGTATGAGATCCGTTGTTTGAATGGTTTCCATACTGGCTCCATCCCTGAACCATCTGCTTGTGAAATCCCATCCCGACTCTGCTGCTGCGCGGATATGCCGGTAAACAACTGCCGGGTCCTTACCAGACTTTGCAGCGATATGGGCATCTTCAATGAAAGCTTCGGGTCTTGGGGTCTCCCTGTCATCCCAGTAACGGTTCAGTATGCTCCCATCCTGCATCAATACCACGTGTCGGTGGGTAGGATTGGTAGGGGTAAGGTCTTCAGCTCCATCCATCCAGAATCTGTATTCTTTTTCTAATTGGGAGCGGTATTGTAAAAGAATATCCTTTCCTTTTTCTTCCATTAATATGGTGACCATCAATGCAAAAAAAGGCGGTTGTGAGCGGCCAAGGTAATAGGTCCGGTTACCGTTCGGTATGAAACCTGCCTGGTCAATAAGGTATGCAAAATTGTCGACCATGTATTGTATGATATCAACCCTTTTGGAAACCTGCAATCCCAGCATGGTAAAATAACTGTCCCAATAATAGATCTCCCTGAAACGGCCACCCGGCACAATGTATGGGTAGGGTAAGGGGATCAATGTACCACCCTGTTCATACGGGGTCCGTGTTAATACATCCCAGAGCTCAGTTATATGTTCCGGTAAATTTTTACCTCCCGAAGTATAGCTGTTGTCTTCCTCAGCAGGTAATACAAAATGCGCCTTCACAAATGTTTTGAGGTCAAAACCGGGCTGTTGTTTTTCCCGCCCGTATTGCGCCATGATCACTTCCGGCGTCGAAGTGGGAATACAATCCACGAAAAATTTTGAATCGGCAAAAACCTCACCCGATTGTACATCTTCATACAAAGGGGACAGGCTTTCAATATAAAAATGCGGCAAGATGGGCATGGGCCTAAGATTATTTTCCGTGATCAGGGTTTGCCATTTTGAATTTCTTTTGCAGTCTGCTGAAAATAACCAGGCAGATGATAAGGATGGCAATCGGGATCAAAGAAAAATAAAAGGCAGTTTCGCCGCCATACCCTTCAAAAATATGGCCCGTAATGAGGGAGCCCGTGGTGCCGCCCAAGGCAGAAAAGATGATGATCAATCCCGACATCAATCCATGTTTCTGCACCGGTAAAGTGCTCAGTATAACAGAATTGATCGCAGGATAGATGGGCGCCAGTAATAGCCCTATTAAGGGGAAGATAAAAGCCGCAATGGGCGCTGTGCTCCAGCCGGTAATAGGCTGGCCTGAAATGTTTTTCGCCAAAGGAATAGCCACCAGTACCAGGATAGCTGCCAGTATTAAGCAGCCGATCAATACCAAAAACCAGTTCAGTTTTTTTAATACCATTCCTGCCAAAAAACGGCCCAGCGCTGTTGAGCCTGCGAGGATGCTGGCCATTTGTATACTGAGCGCAGCCGGTAAAAGCAATACTTTATTATTGAAGGTGGGCAACCAGCTCATGATGCTTTGTTCGATCAATACATAAAAAAAAGCGCAGAAAACAAACACCAGTACAATAGGGGATACCATTAACTGGAACATTTTACCAAAATCCTTGATCATAGAATCAGACTGCTGGTTTTTGACAGAAGATTCATCCAGCGGCGCGCTGAGTAATAAGAGAAATGCAAGCAAAGAAATACCACCGAGTAAATAATATACTTTGAGCCAGGAAGTAGACTGTGGGTTATTGTCGTCTACGAACGAACTGAAAATAAAATAACCTGTCAGGATACCGACCATAAAAAATGATTCAATAAAATTCATCAGGCTGATATGTTCCTTTTCATTTTTAGTAACCAGGCCAATGGTACTGTACACCGACATCTTGATCAATGCAAAACCGGAACCTACTGCGGCAAATAACAGTTTGGTGGTAAGGAAACTGTCGGTAAAAGGCATGATAAAGCAAACGACGGTAATAAATCCCAAAGCAATCAGCATTGCATTTTTATAACCTATGCGGGTGATATAGGAAGAAATAAGGAAAGATACTACTGCGATACTAAGGTCCTTGAAAGCTTCGAGTACGGAAGCGGAACCCTGTGTAATGCCATAATTATTCTGCACCTGTAAAATAACGGTTCCCACACTATTGAGTAAAATAGCAAATACAAAATAGTTAAGAAACAGCGAGGCTTTGATTTTCCAGTTTTGCATGGGCTTAGTTTATGAGTAATGATTTATAGGGCAGGGTTGGGTGAGACTATTTTCCCAGCATCTGTAAACATACAGGGTTGGGTACTTCTACTTGTTGCAGTGTGGGTTGCAACAAACCCGTAATCATATCTCTTTTGTATACTACGATATTACTGGTTTTCTGGTTAGCCACTAATAAATATCTCCCGGTAGGATCGATCATAAAATTCCTTGGCTGTGCTCCTGGTATGGGCTGGTAACCAATGCTGCTCAGTTTACCTGTTGCGCTGTTGATGGAAAAAATAGCCAGGTTATTTTCCTCACCCCTGTTAGAAGCATACAGGAATTTACCATCCGGCGATACATGAATATCCGCACTGCCGGGTTGTCCTTTAAAATGGGCAGGATGCGTGGCAATCGTTTGCAGCGCATTCAGTTTGCCTTTGTTGTAGCCATAGGTTTTTACGGTTCCTGTCAATTCTTCCAGGAGATATACAAATCTTTTGTTGGGATGAAAAGCCAGGTGGCGCGGGCCACTGCCCGGCGCAGAAGCGACAAACCCGATGGGTGCAGGAGTCAAAGGTTTTTTAGCAAAGGCATTGAACTGGTACACCATCACTTTATCCATACCCAGGTCTGGCGCCAGAATGTATTGGTAATCGGGCGAGAAAAAAGTGGAATGCACATGGGCCTTTTCCTGTCTTTGCCTGTTGACGCTGCTTCCTCTGTGCTGGATAAGTTGCGCATAAGGGGCTAGTGAGCCATTTTTATTGACCGGGAAAGCCGCCAGGTTGCCGCCACTGTAATTACCGGCTACCACCCATTTACCCGATTGATCAACTGTAACAAAACAGGGATCATCGCCGCCACTCAACTGTGCATTCAACAATGATAGTTTGCCCTCTGCCTTATCAAATGAAAAAGCGCTGACATGCCCGGGCTGATCCCTCCCGGTTTCATTCACTGCGTAGAGATATTTTCCATTGGGAGATACGGCCAGGAAAGAAGGATTGGTACAACTGTCTGTATTGCTCACCCATTGCACTTCCCCCGTTTTAGAATTGAAATCGAACACATAAATACCCTTGCTTTTCCCTGTAGTATACGTACCCACGAACAGGTAATAATTCTGGGCAGGCAGGGTAATGATATAAAAACAGGCGCAAATGGCGAGCAGCAATCGCATAGCAGTTTGGTTTTAATGAACCGTAAGATAAAGATTGCTGATGAGAAAAAAGCAGGCTGTTATTGCTTTTATGCCTTGATAACCTGTTAGGTGCGATACCGAATAGAACTTCCATCACCGCTTCTACACTATCCACCATTCATTTACCAGGTTTAATTCTTTTTTGGCCCTGGTAACGGCAGTATACCACCATCTGCATAATTCGGGGCCAGGCATACTATACATACTGCTTTCCAGGAATAAGAATACTTCATTCCATTCCCCACCTTGCGATTTGTGGCAGGTAACAGCATATCCATATGTAGCACGCAAACAATTGAGATATTCATCTTCCATCATGGCTTCTTTATATTTTCGCGTATTTGCTTTGATATCTTTATTCCGCATTCTTTTATGAAAATCAACCATTAATGCCTTGGTCTGTTCAGCGCTAAAATTTGTTTGTTTCTTATATAGAATGTCAAGTGAGATCAGAAGTTCAAATTCTGTTCCTGAAGCGGTTGCTTTTACTTTTATATGTTGAAAATATAAGCCAGCCTGTATCTTGGTTTCACCCAGCTCACGCACCATTACAAAATCGCCATTGGTAAGGGGTACAGCATAATTATTCTGAATGACCAGCAATACTTCACCAATCTGTAAGGGTTTATCACTTTCATGGTATAAAGCCTCACGCATGGCAGTATTTATTTCCTGCACTTTTTTGTTGCTTCTGGCAATGGCAAGTGTTCCTTCGGAACCCACTGCTTTAAATGTTTCCAGGTATTTATTGAATAAAAATTCATTCGACCTGTAAAGGGTTATGTTGTTTTTATTTCTGGCAGGAAGTTTGGGATATTTTGGCAGTATTGTTTCTAAACTCATGTCGCGTATTGCCTGAGCGAGTTTTAAAATATCATTATCAGCTTTTGTTCTTTCAATTTTGGTCAGGGTCATTGCTATAGCAGTCCTGCGCTGCTGAGCCAGCCAATCCATATCCAATGCAGGACTAATATTTTGTTTTACGGGAGGTAGTTGACACGGATCTCCCACAAAAATTATTTTGTTATTGCCTATGGCTTCAAAAAGATCGGTTAATAGCAAGCCGGAGCCAAAGGAAGCAAAATAATCATCTGCCGTCATTTCACTTGACAGCATGGATGCTTCATCTACAATATATACCTGGTTCTTATTATCTGGCTGGCGTAAAGTGAATTGTAATGTCATTTGGCCATGTTTGTCTATCGGCGCATCATGTGCAAGGGTTTCATCTATCCCATTTACTTTACTGAAATGATACAGTTCTCCATGAACTGTTTTAGCTGAAAAGCCTGTTTTCCCCCTTAAAACAGTTGCGGCTCTTCCCGTTGAGGCTAATAGGGTAAACCCCCGCTCATTTTCAGTAAGCCAGTTTGCCAGGTGTTGCATTAAGAACGTTTTTCCTGTGCCGGCATATCCCTTGAGAATAAAGGTATCGGCAGCAGGATGCCCCAGAAATTTCTGGATAGCTTTAAAAACTTCTTTTTGTTCGGTATTTAGCGGCAAGGTAGCAGGCATTCAGAATGGTTGCAGTAAAGGATAGTAACCAATGCCAATCAAGGGTTGAACTTTTGTCTATTTTTCGCCACAGATTTCACAGATTTACACTGATTAAATCTGTGCTAATCTGTGGCAAATTTTTTAAAATAGGCATCTAATAATAGTTTTTATACCTATTCAATTATCCAACCCTTGATTCGCATAGCCAATGGGAAATTAAAATAAAATTCATACTATTTGCTTAATGAGTAGTAAAACTGCCATTTTTATTGATGAGTTCCTTAATACTACACGTTTAATTTATTATTATCTCAACATAACTCCGGCACATACGTTATAAATGGATGGGAGTATATGATATTAGAAGATTATCTGAAATTAACAGACTTATTTGGTACACTATTCTTAACCTTGCATTTCTAAAAGAGAATATATGTTTTTGAAAAGAATATGGATAGGATTAGCAGTATGGATAGTAACCTCAACCGCCATAGCTCAGACTGGATTAAAACAAGGGGCCTGGCGTGGTGAATTACTCCGTACAGACGGACAGATTATTTCTTTTCATTTTGATATCAGGACCGAGAAGAATAAAACTGTCCTGCACATAATCAATGCAAGTGAGCGCCTGCGCGTTGATAAGGTCAGACTGACCCGGGATTCTGTATATATTGAAATGCCTGTTTTTGAATCAAATTTTAAGATAAAAAGGGTATCCGACCATCAATGGGAAGGCGTTTGGATTAAAGGCGGGTCTGTTAAACAGCAGGTAATGCCTTTTACGGCACAAACACAAGAAAGCCTGCCTTTCGAAACCATCCAGCAGGCTTTTGCAGATATCACGGGAAAATGGGCGATCACTTTTACGAAGCCTGACCAGTTATCCAGGCCGGCGATAGGTGAATGGCAACAGAAAGGGTACACACTGCGTGGCACTATTCTAACACCCACAGGTGATTACAGGTTCCTTTCAGGCGTAGTAAATGGAGATAACCTGAAGCTCTCCACTTTTGATGGCGCCCATGCATTTTTATTTACTGCCAAAGTAAACAGCGGCCAACAAATATCAGGTGGAAAATTTTACTCCGGAGCTACGCATATGGAGCCATGGGAAGCAATTAAAAATGAAAAAGCAACCCTGCCGGATCTGGCTGCCATGTACCTGAAAGAGGGCGAAGAAAGACTGAATTTCCGTTTTATGGATCTCGATAAAAAACAGGTATCTATTAATGATTCGAAGTTTAAGAATAAGGTGGTCATAGTACAGATCATGGGCTCCTGGTGCCCCAATTGTATGGATGAAACGGCTTTCCTGAGCGATTTTTACAACCGAAACAGGCAAAGAGGTGTAGAAGTTATTGGCCTCGCCTATGAATACTCAACAGATTTTGAGCGTTCAAAAAAAAGCATCCAGAAGTTTAAGAACAGGTTCAAGGTAAAATACACTTTACTCAATACACGTGTAACGGTTACAGATAGCCTTCGTACAGAAAAAACCCTTCCGCAATTAACACCGATCAAATCATTCCCGTCTACCATCTTTATTGATAAGAAAGGAAGGGTTGCAAAGATCCACGCAGGTTTTGCAGGCCCGGGAACGGGTTTGCATTATGAGGCATTAAAGAAAGAGTTTGAAGAAACAGTGAATAGGTTGCTTGAACAAAAATGAAAAATAAGCCGCAGATGCGCAGATTGTTTGGTAATCTGTGCATCTGCGGCTTATTCTTTTACTGATTGATCAATTATTTTGCTCCTTTCACATACTTGTCAAGCCACTGGTTCTGTTCCCAAAGCATATGCAATAGATTTTCCTTACCACGGTAACTATGTGCCTCGTAAGGGAGGAACACAAAACGAACCGTTCCCCCATTTCCTTTGATAGCCGCGAATAGGCGTTCACTGTTGATCGGGTAGGTACCGGTATTATCATCCGCTTCACCATGTATCAGCAGGATCGGTGTCTTGATTTTATCTGCATAACTGAACGGGCTCATATCATTATACAATTGTGGCGCCTGCCAATAGGTGCGGTCCTCGTTCTGAAAACCAAAAGGAGTAAGGGTTCTGTTATAAGCCCCGCTACGTGCGATACCTGCTTTGAAAAGATTGGTATGTGCCAGTAAGTTAGCAGTCATAAAAGCGCCATAACTA
This sequence comes from Sediminibacterium sp., assembly GCA_046594275.1. Taxonomy (GTDB): domain Bacteria; phylum Bacteroidota; class Bacteroidia; order Chitinophagales; family Chitinophagaceae; genus Sediminibacterium. Next base: position 3,097 of record JBKJPR010000101.1, on the reverse strand, counting down.
TGTCCGCCTACTGCTACGCGGTTCCTGTCGCCGATACCCCTGTCCGCTAATGTATTGATGGCAGCTTCTGCATTCATTTTCAGTTGTGCAACAAAATTATCATTTGGTTTTTTATCAGGCCCCGCAGATACAATCGGCATTTCTGCATTATCCAATACTGCATAGCCTTGTGTTACATAAAAAACTGGGGAGGACCAGCTAAGCGTAGTGAAACGGTCTTGGCTTCCTCGGATCTGTGCAGCATCAGCAGCCGAGTTGAATTCTCTTGGGTAAGCCCAGATAACCACAGGCAGTGGGCCATCTTTATCTTTGTTATAGCCTTTTGGCAGGTAGAGATCGCCCGTCAGGTCTACGCCATCTGCTCTTTTATATTTGAACTTTTCTTTGGTAACACCTACTAATTGTGGATAAGGGTTGCTGAAATGGGTTATGGGTTTGTCAGCAACACGCAATACCAGGTTCCTGATAAAATAATTGGGTACATCAGTCTGTGTTTCGCGCCTGGTAAATAATACGAGTTTATCTGCATCTATCACTTCCTCTACTGTTTCAAAGTTCCCTTCAGCAGAGCGCCAAAGTATCTCGTTCTTTTTGGTAGTCAGGTCAAACTTTGCGAGGAATGGCAGATCTCCTTTTGGGGAAGATCCTACCGGGTTATTCATCAGCATTTTTGTGCCGTTATCTGTGGTCTGGATCACACTCCTGCCGAACTTATTTTTGGTGCTCACGGTTGTTCCCGGGTTATTGTAGGCATCGGTCTGGTTAAGCTCATACAATGTTTCGAGTGTATTATTGGCAGTATTATAGCGGCTGACCCTGCCCATCTGCCTGGTCCGTGAAATTTCCTGCACCAACGCAAGCGATACATCGCCCCAGGTGGTTCCTGCATAACGTAGTTTGGTTTTGAACAATTCCTTTTCTTCACCAGTAAAAGGTGCACTTAAGGCATACACAGCATCATGGTATTCCACCTGCTTTTTAATCAGGCCGCTATCCAATGGCATGGCCCAGGTAATGGTAGCAGGTTCATCATCCCTCCAGTCAAAAGCCCTTGGCACATTCTGGGTATTATCATTACCGGAAGGTGTTCCTTCGGCAGATGGCAATTCAGCCACTACTTTCACCACTTTGCCACTAAGGTCAGTAATCGTTACTGTTGATGGGAAGCCCCCGGCTGTTACCAAGTAAGAAAATGGTTTCCTAACGGTGCGAACCAGCATATATTTTTTATCAGGCGACAAAGTAAAAGAACTCAATATACCCGGTTTGCCGATATTGGTTTCCACACCATTTTTATTTTGCACCAGTTGTGAGGTGGCATAGAATTCGAACAACTCCTCATCATACGGTGATTTAATCAGGTCCTGGAAAGTAGGACTGGGCGCCGCTTTACCGAGATTTTGCTGAACGGTAGGTCCTTTGGGTGTGATGGGCCGTTTAGGTGCATTGGCTCCGGACTGGGTAGTGGCTTTGTATAATATCGTGTTATCATCCAGCCATGTATACGCAAAGCCCAGGACAGTATTTACCGGTTGCCTGTTGATCTTAGTGGCTTTTTTTGTGGCCACGTCTATTACATAGAGATCTACTTTACTCCCGGTAGTATTAGTGAAAGCGATCCTGGTTTCAGAAGGGCTCCAGGTTGTATTACCAGCCAATAAATTTGCCGGAAGCCCGGTAACCGGGTACTCTTTATCAATTTTGATATTCTTCAACGAAAAATTGTTGATGAATGCCTGCCTGCTCGGAGAAAAATTATTCGGGTTCAGGCGAAGTCCGGCTATGCGGTTTTCCGGTTGACCCAGTTCCTCTACTGTGGGATAAGAATTACGTTCACTTAGTAACATCCATTCTGCCTTACTGTCAATTCTTACAGCAGGTGTGGGTTTAGCCAGTAAAAGATCAGCAATGTCCTTCGGTGGTGTCTGGTAACTCACGGCATCCTGCGCGTACAAAAAGTTGAATGCAGCCAGTAAAATGCATAGCGCGAAAATGTGTTTCAGCCTTCTCATGTTAGTTTAGTTTGCATTTAAAATACTTATTGATACACTCTTACATAATCTATTTCCATCCGTTGTGGAAAAACAGAATCGTCTACTCCTTTTTGCCCACCCCAGTTACCACCCACGGCAATATTCAACAACAGATGAAAAGGTTTGTTGAAAGGCCAGGCGGTCTGATCACTGTGTTCATTTGTAAAAGTAAAATAAGGTTTGCTGTCAATAAGCACAGTGATCGTTTCAGCATCCCAGTCAAGTGAATACACATGGAACGCATCACTGCAATCAGGCACTGTAGTACGGGCAGATTTCTGGGTGCCTATAGTGTGGTAATATTTTTTGCAGTGAACAGAGCCATGAACAACTCCCTGGTCATACCCAACATGTTCCATGATGTCTATCTCACCATCATCCGGCCATTTCAAGGGGTTTGTTGACGCCAGCATCCAGATAGCGGGCCAGGTACCCAACCCCCTGGGTAATTTAGCCCTTACATCAATATGGCCATAGGCCCAGTCTCCCTTGCCCTTGGTAACCAGCCGTGCTGAGGTATATGAATTTTTGCCAACCTGTTCTTTTTTGACTTCTATAAGCAGGTTGCCGTTTTCCACCCTTGCATTAGCCGGTTGTCTGTAGGTATAATACTGTAATTCATTATTTCCCCAACCATGGCCGCCCACATCATAGTTCCATTTTGTGGAATCGGGGAGGCCTTGATAATTGAATTCATCGCTCCAGATAAGCTTTCGTTTTAATTGTGCAGTTACCGTTGAAAGGCAGGATGGTATTATTATGCAGCCGACCAGCAAATGGAAAATTGTCTTCATAGGGAGTATTTTTTAGGGAGAAGCAAGATACTTACAAAAAAAGCAGTTTCAGATGTGTTGGGTGAATAACATTTTTTCGGTAAAGGAATATAGGTCGCGCCTGGCGCCAACCTGTTATACTGACGAATTTAAAAATGCGGGAAGCTTTACAGTTACATTGTTACAGCCCATATGCGTAACCCCGGGTCGCTCAGGGCCGCTGGGCCCCGTCCCTATTCCGGGGCTGCTTTGGCCACTGCCCAAATCTGCTACGCATGATTTGTGCTGTCG
>JBKJPR010000414.1:0-2884 GCA_046594275.1 Sediminibacterium sp. | reverse complement strand
TGTATGGATATAGCGTGTTGAATTATAGCCCATATTCTTGAGGTCAAAATTTTCGAGTATGTTCAAAGCCTGCAACATGGCAGGGCCCTGAGTCCACTGCTTCAGTTTATACACTTCAATGCCTTTGTAATTCACATGGACAGGTTCTTCTTCAACAGGCCTCCATTTAGCCAGGTCCTCCATAGTAATCAGCCCGCCCTGTTCTTTGCTTCCCCGAACAAACTCTGTTGCGATATCACCCTTATAAAAACGGTCATAAGCGGCATAAATAGCTTCTTTACGTGACTTGCCATTTGTAAGCGCATTGGTTTCAGCTTCTACCATTTTGGTGAGTGTTTCCAGCAGGTCCTTTTGTACGAAAATTTCACCGGGCTCGGGCGCTTCTCTTTTGCTGCCGGGATGCGTAAGCATTACCTGTTTACTGTAAGGCCAGCCTTTGATATGCTGTTTGTTTCTTTCAATACTGTTAGCTGTCTGTGCTTCTATCGGGTAGCCTGCTGCCAGTTGCATAGCAGGAGCGAGTACTGCCTGTAAACTGAATGTTCCATATTCAGCAAGCATATAACAGAGACCACCGGCGGTGCCGGGCGTGGTTGCTGCCAGCGGGCCATATTCAGGAGGGTAATTGAATCCCCTGCTTTTGAAGAAATCAACGGTGGCGCCTGTGGGGGCCACTCCTAAAGCATTGATGCCGATAACCTTCCCTGTTTTCGGGTTATAGATCAATGCCTGTGTTTCGCCGCCCCAGCTCAATACATCCCACATGGTACAGGTGGCAGCCAGCATGGCACAGGCAGCATCCACTGCATTGCCGCCTTTCTGGAAGATCATTGATCCGGCAGTAGCAGCCAGTGGTTTACCGGTTATGGCCATCCAGTTTTTTCCGTGTAAGGGCGGTTTTTGGGTTTGTTGTGCGCTGGTCGAAATAACGACGCATAAGCTGGCAATGAACAAAATAGTCTTCATGTGTTTGGATTTGAAATAGTCATAATAATAATGGAGTTTCTCAGTCAATTTATTTTCCTGCATCTTTCATTAATAGTTCATAAAAAAAGATAATCCTTCTCAGATCGGATACAGGCATTCTTTCATCTATGCCATGGTAACCTTTTAGGTCAATACTGGGTAAGAATTTGATCACACCGTCGGCAATGGACTGAAAAGATTTCGAGTCAGTTGCACCAACTGATAAGAAGGGTACGGGTATCACATCCTTCATTACTTTATAAGTAGCTGCTTCCACTTTTTTATATGCTACACTCTCATAAGATGCGGCTGGTCCATCATTAATGGGATCATTAAGCCTTTTTATTTTAATTCTTTTATCATCCAATTGTTTACTGATGAAGGCTTCCACCTCATCAGTAGTTTGTCCCGGTAAAATTCTTGTATTTACAGTTGCCTTTGCCTGGCCAGGAATCACATTGTCTTTCATCCCTGACTGAATAATGGTAGGCACAATGGTTGTACGAAGTAAGGCATTGCTGTTTTTATCTTTTTCCAATTCAGAAGCCAATACATTCTCTAATAACCAGGGATTGGCAATGGCCATGCGTTGCATAAAAGGTAAGCCCGGTCCAATTCGGTGCAGCATCTCTTTTACTACCGGCGACATGCGGTAGGGCATCTGTTTTTTTCTCAGTTGGTATATTCCTTTTGTCAGAATGTCAATGGTGGTTTCATTAGCCGGGGTAGAACTATGCCCCCCTTCTTTCAGTACCGACAATTCAAATGACATGAAACCTTTTTCAGCTACTGCAATTAAAGCCACGGGCCTTTTGAGCGCTGTAAAATTTTCTTCAGTAATTTCTCCGCCTTCATCTATTACAACCTCGGGGTGAATATTATTTGTTTTAAACCAGTCAGCAATGTCGCGGGCTGAATGTCCAATGGTTTCTTCGTCGTGCCCGAAACTCAGGTAAATGGTGCATGCCGGTTTAAAATTTTCAGTAAGTAATTTTTCAACTGATTCTAACAGGCCAATCACACTGGATTTATCGTCTGCCACACCACGGCCATAGATTATATTGTTCTTCAATATGCCCCCAAAAGGGTCAACGGTCCATTGGTTTTCCGTTGCTTTTTCAACAGGAACCACATCAATATGCGCCATAAAAACATAAGGCTTACTTGAGAGATTGCTGCCTTCCCATTTATACAAACGGCTATATTGGTTAAAGGTCTGCTGCGTTAATAATTTTGTAACCAATGGATAATTCTTAGCTACAAATTTCCAGAACTGCTGGAAAGGCAGGGTATCAATAGGCTGGCCATTGCCATAGTCTACGGTTTTAATCCGGATAGCTTCCTGAAGATGTACAATAGCGGAATCGGGTAGGACCGGCGCTTCCAACGCCTCCATTTTAGGAATGGGTTTACTGAACCGGAACGTGTTAAATAATATGACAGTGATTAATAAAATAACCCCTGCGGCTATGGCCAATAAAAATTTTCTTACCATGATTTATTTAATTATTTGAATGCGGACATTTATAAAAAATTATATGGGCAATCTGGCTGATGTCATTTTAATTGTGAGTGGTCAGTAGTGAGTGGTGAGTAGCATTTCTTTTCATTCACCATTCACCATTCACTATTCACCATTCACTATTCACCCTAATTAATCCCTGGCACCCTGGTTAAGCTTCCAAAGAACAAGGCATTCAAAAAGAGTTTATTCGTTCCATACCAGGTTCCCCTGAAATTAGGGTTATCTGTAAACATAATAATACGCCCTTCTCCTTCCTGCGCTACTATGATAGCGGCTGAGTTTTTTATTTTTTTGGCAGACAAAGGATGTAAATAGCCGCCGATCAAAGGTTCATCCGTGTACTGTGCCACAGTGCTGTATGGATTTGAACTGGGGGCAAGATAGGTTTGTGCA
>JBKJPR010000377.1:0-2503 GCA_046594275.1 Sediminibacterium sp. | reverse complement strand
TGCCAAAGCCTCTTTTACCCTGGCAGAGCAGAATGTAGACGCTTTCTTCAGCCCGGAGGGCGACCTGATCGCATTCAGCCGCAAAATTGAGCTGAAAAAATTACCGTTGAACGCGCTGCAGAAGATCAAAAAAGACTACGGCACTTTTACAATAACAGAAAGTATAGAGTTTGATGAGGATGGCGATAAGAGTTATTATGTATCACTGGAAGATGGCGCAAAAAAACAGATACTACAGGTATCACTGTACGGATTTATAAGTATTTACAAAGGCCAAAAAAAATAAGCGAGAGTTTTAATATAAATAATCAGAAGAGCTCCCGGTAGGGGGCTTTTTTGTTGGTGCCGGATTTGTGTCCTCACAAATCTTCAACGCATTACAAGGAGCAGGGAACAAGGAGACATCTTTTCGATATACTTCCCCCTTACAACTCCTTTCTCAGCCTCGCCACAGGTACATTCAACTGTTCCCTGTACTTCGCCACCGTTCTCCTGGCAATATTATACCCTTTTTCCTGCAGCATATCAGTAAGCACTTCATCGCTCAGGGGCTTGCGTTTATCTTCTGCTTCGATCATATCACTAAGTATCTTTTTTACTTCGCGCGTACTCACTTCTTCACCGCTGTCTGTACTCAATGATTCGCTGAAAAAGAATTTTAACCGGTAGGTGCCGAATTCTGTCTGCACAAACTTACTGTTGGCCACACGGCTTACAGTGGAGATATCAAGGCCCGTAATCTCGGCAATATCTTTGAGGATCATAGGGCGCATGGTGGTTTCATCGCCGGTAAGAAAGAACTCGCGCTGGTGCTTCATAATAGCGCTCATCGTACTTACAAGCGTATCCTGCCTTTGCTTGATCATATCAATGAACCATTTGGCAGAATCGATCTTTTGTTTGATGAAAAGTACCGCTTCTTTTTGCCGTTTATCTTTTTTGCTTCCCTTGTCATAATCCTTCAGCATATCGCGGTAGCCTTCGCTGATACGCAGATCGGGCGCATTTTTGGCATTGAGCGTTAATTCGAGTTTGCCGTTGCTGTTGAGTACAAAGAAATCGGGTACAATATAACTCTCGGCTTTATTAATCTCGCCAATATTACCACCGGGTTTGGGATTGAGTTTAATGATCTGGCTGATCACTTCCTTTATCTGTTCATCTGTCAGGTTCAGGCTACGCTGTATCTTTTCGTAATGCTTCTTGGTAAACTCCTCAAAATATTTGCTTAGAATCTGTACGGCCAATGCAACACTTTTTCCTTCACTTAGTTTGCGTTTCAGTTGCAGCAATAAACATTCCTGCAGGTTCCGGGCACAAATGCCGGGAGGGTCAAATTGCTGTATCTGTTCAACAATTACTTCGATCTCTTTATCTTCCACTACTAATCCCTGGCGGAATGCGAGGTCGTCTGAAATAGATGACAATTCCCTGCGCAGGTATCCGTCATCATCCAGGCTGCCCACTACCTGCTCAGCGATTCTCAGGTTGCGGTCATCCAGTTCCAGCATACCCAACTGGTTCAGCAGCATCTCATGAAAGCTGGTCTCCACTTTAATGGGGATCACTTTCTGATCGTCCATTTCAGGATAGTTATCATCCTTCATCTTATAATCGGCTATCTCACCATCATCATCCGCCACATATTCGCTGATGTCTACATTCTCGTATTCTTCTGCGCTGCCATCCATATCGGCATCATCGTCGCTGGCATTATCAAATTCATCCTGTATATCATCCGCATACTCATCTTCATGGCCCTCTTCATCCAGTTCCAGGGCAGGGTTCTCTTCCAGTTCCTCTTTGATACGCTCCTCTAAATTAGCAGTAGGCACCTGCAACAGTTTCATTAACTGTATCTGCTGCGGCGACAGTTTTTGTAATAATTTCTGTTGTAATGACTGACTCAGTGACATAATCTAAGTTAGAAGCCTGAAGTACGAAGTACGTTTGAAAAAACTTCATACTTCAAATTTTGCAAATCGAACTTTACTAAAACGCCGTAAATTTACATACAAATGAAAGCATCCCTACTGTGAAACGAATTTGTTTGTTTGTGAATTTATTGCTAATAACAGCCGCAGGTCAGACCCAGCAGGTTAAGCCAGTGAGCGTGGGCAAGCAAAAAGATGCTGACAGCCTGATAAATCTGCCCGTAAGATTACTGCCTGAGAATTATTACAGCAGCAATCTGCCATTTTTCTGTAAAAAGGAGTTACAGATAGAAAAAATAACTAAAATCCCATTCCGGTTGAGGCTAGGCAGCCTGGAGTATGTAAACTCTTTGGAGGGAAAATGCGCTGATTTTAAGCGACCGCTGAGATCATCCCAGAAAAATTGATCAGCCTTATCTGCCTGGCATTGGCGTTTCCATGCAATAAACGCAGGATGTCTTTCCGGTCTTCTTCAGAAAAATATTTTAGGGAGAAATGTTTACTGAAACTGCTATCCTGGAAAATCGTGATCCCGCCATCCTTTTCTTTTTTTATCCAGCGGATATCAT
>JBKJPR010000456.1:0-5089 GCA_046594275.1 Sediminibacterium sp. | reverse complement strand
TGAGGTTAAGTGTGTTATCGTTTGTGATTAATGGCCTGTTCCTTTTTGACTTGCTCTGCGCACGCGCATATATGAATTGGAATAAACGACACCAGGCAAGTATTAAAACCTGGTTCGCTGCACTGGGCGAAATGGAGCTGCTGAATTCACTGGCAACATTCCATTATAATCATCCCTATTTTATTTTCCCTGCGTGTACAGACAAGCCCTTATATATAAAAGCAGAAGCCATGGGTCATCCTTTAATGGACGGAGGTCAGGCCATTGTGAATGATTTTACGATTGGGGAACCTGCTAAACTGCATTTGATAACCGGTTCCAATATGTCGGGTAAAAGCACATTTTTACGAACTGTTGGCTTGAATATGATCCTTGCTCAATTGGGCGCGCCTGTGTTTGCTAAAAGTTTTGTATTCAGGCCTGTCAGGTTACTGACATCCTTTCACCATATCGATTCGCTGGAAGAAAGCACTTCTTATTTTTATGCGGAGTTAAAATGCCTGCAGCATATTATTGCATCGCTGCATGAACCTGTTCCGGCCCTTGTTTTACTGGATGAGGTAATGCGGGGTACCAATTCAAAAGACAAACATGATGGGACAGCCTTGTTAATTAAAAAAATACTGAACTACCATTGTCTTACGTTGATCGCAACCCACGATACAGAATTAGGCTCCCTTGCCGACAGTTACCCGGGCGCTATTGATAATTTTTGTTTTGAGAGCGGCCTTACTGATGATGGATTGACTTTTGATTTTATAATGTACAAAGGAGTTGCGCAGACTAAAAATGCCACCTACTTGATGCAGAAAATGGGCATCATATGAAAATCTGTAAATAATGTAATCTTTTCAGGGAATTGTGTAATGAAAAAGATAATATTCTTAGCATCTTTGTCTAACGCAGGTTGCAATGTTTAAGGGGGAGATTACAAAGAAAAATCTGAGAAATAAACCCTTATAACTTGATCCGGTTAATACCGGCGAAAGGATGACAAAGATACCTGGTGGAGGTCCCGGCTTAAACCGGGACTTTTTTTTTGGCACCTGCCCCGGAAGATGCAGTTGTTAAAGAGATGGTTTTTAATAAAATCCTTTTTGAAATAAGATATTCTTTTGCAAGTGGGTGATAGATATTTCAATATATGGCTAAAAATATCTATCTTATAAAACCTTCAATGAACGGAATGCCAATGCTCAAAAAATCGACGATACAATTATTGCGGTTCCCGTTCTCCTTTTTTTTAATGCCTGTATTCTGGTTTGCCCTGACTTGGGTTAATCATATAAATGCATCAAATGCATTGTTGATTTTTTTCATTATACATTTCCTGGTATATCCCTCAAGCAATGGGTATAATAGTTATATGGACAGGGATACAGACAGCATTGGTGGTATCAAACATCCCATGGCACCTGAGAAAGAATTGTTTTATATGACTATTCTCATGGATATGGTGGCGGTAGTTTTATCTTTTTTGATTTCTGTTTTTTTTGCTGCCCTGCTCATCTTTTATACAGTTTGTTCAAGATTATACAGTTACCGTGGCATCCGGCTGAAAAAATACCCGGTTATCGGGTACCTGACAGTCATACTGAACCAGGGCGGTTTGATGTTTTTACTGGTCTATCATGGCTCATCCGTTTCCCCGGGAACTGCATTACCTTGGGCGGGTATGATAGCAGCCTGTTTCCTGATCGGTGGTTTTTATCCTATTACGCAGGTATACCAGCATGCTGCCGATGCAAAGGATGGGGTCCGCACACTTTCGATGCTACTGGGTAAAAAAGGAACCTTTATTTTTTGCGCATTGATGTATCTGATAGCTTTCTCGGTCCTGTTTTTTTACTACAGCCGGCTGGATCAATTGGTTTTATTTGGGGTATTACAAATATTTTTTCTTCCCGTACTCGTATATTTCCTGTGGTGGATGAGTAAAGTTTGGAAAAATGAGGCATTGGCTGATTTTAAACATACTATGCAAATGAATTGGCTGGCTTCTGCCTTTACTAACCTGGGGTTTATCACTATATTAATACTTAATTATTTTGGCTGACATCATTTCCATAGCAACCGCGGTTCCTGATTATTGTCACAAACAATCGGATATTTTTCTTTTCATGCAGGATATCTATGGACTGGAGGGACAGGATGCCCGAAAACTGAAATTTTTGTATGATCATTGCGGTATCGATACCCGGTATTCTGCCATACCTGATTATGGGATCCAGTCGGGTAAACGGAATTTTATTCCTATTGATAAAAGCATAGCTTTTCCAGTACTGGAACAGCGGATGGAAATGTATGACAGAGAAGCTGTTGTTATTTCCAAAAAAGCTATCCATGAATGCTTAAAGGGGTTTATTACACCCAAACAGATCACCCACCTGATAACCGTAAGTTGCACAGGTATGAGCGCACCGGGACTTGACCTTCAACTGATGAGTGAGATGGAATTGGCACCGGATATTTTCCGTACCTCGGTCAACTTCATGGGTTGTTATGCGGCTATACATGCTTTGAAACTGGCTAAAATGATATGTGATAGTACCCCGGATGCTAATGTGGTCATTGTAACCACTGAATTATGTACCCTTCATTTTCAAAAAGAGTATACGGAGGATAATGCTGCCAGCAGTTTATTGTTTGCCGATGGTTCGGCTGCAGTCCTGATCTCAAATTGCCTTACTTCGGATAACGCATTATCGTTGAAGGGGTTCTATTCGCATGTGGCACAAAAAGGAAAGGCCGACATGGCCTGGCAATTAAGCAGCAAAGGGTTTTTAATGACACTAAGTGGCTATGTACCACAATTGATACAGGAAGATATTACTTCACTGGTGGAAAAAGCAGTGGCGCATAATGGACTAACTTTACAGGATATCTCGCATTGGTGTATACATCCTGGTGGTAAAAGAATACTGGATCTGGTGCAAAAACAATTAGAATTGCCAGCTGATGCCCTGGAACATTCGCGGGATGTACTGAAGCGTTTTGGTAATATGTCATCACCCACCGTTTTATTTGTGTTGAAGGAAATGATGTATGCCGCTGAAAGGCCTCCTGCGCGGATATTAGGTATGGCATTCGGCCCCGGGCTTACCATGGAAACCTTTATTGCAGAAAGTTAATGTCTTTACAATACCGCTCATATCAGAAAGAACTGCTGGATGCTGACCATATTCCTTTTGCGGATATCAAAAAGAATATGAAAGAGTTGGATACGATTAATTCCCTGTTAGGTGGCCATGGCATTTCTATAAAAGGCTTTATCTCTTTAATTGGTGATCGCGATAAAATAACGGTTTGCGAAATAGGTTGCGGCGGCGGCGATAACCTGGCCGCGCTGGTGTATTGGTGTAACAAAAACGGGGTAGAGGTTCATTGCATAGGAATTGATTTGAAAAAAGAATGTATTGTTCTTGCGCGTGAACGATACATTTTACACGGAATATCAGACTGGATAGTGAGTGATTATGCAGCAGTAAATTTTGATGCAAAACCCGATATTATTTTCTCCAGCTTATTTTGTCACCATTTTACAGATGAGGCGCTTGTTCATCAATTGCAATGGATGCGGGGCAACAGTACGGTTGGTTTTTTTATCAACGACCTGCACAGGAACTGGCTTGCCTATCATTCCATTCGTGTATTGACCAGACTGTTTTCAAATTCTTACCTCGTAAAGAATGACGCGCCGGTAAGCGTGGCGCGTGGTTTTCTAAAAAAAGAATGGCAACTGCTTTGTAAACGGGCCGGTATCACTAATCCGGATATACAATGGAAATGGGCGTTTCGCCACCTCATCATTTATCGGCATGAATAACAGAGGGCAAATATATGACTATGACCTGGCGATTATTGGTGGTGGCCTTGCGGGCCTTACCCTTGCAATACAAGGGGCAGATGCAGGTTACCGCGTAATCCTGTTTGAAAAAGAAACCTACCCATTTCATAAAGTATGCGGTGAATACATCAGCATGGAAAGCCGCGATTTCCTGGGCCGTTGCGGGGTGCCGCTGGCAGATTGGTCCCTGCCGGTTATTGACCGGCTGCAGGTATCAGATACCAAAGGGAAAGTATATGATTTTAAACTGCCGTTGGGAGGATTTGGGGTAAGCCGTTACCAACTTGACAATGCATTGTATCAACTGGCGCAGCAAAAAGGCGTAACGATCCTGGTGTCCTGCAAAGTAAATGAGGTGGTGTATGAAAATGACGGGTTCACTGTTCAAACCCATTCAGGAAATTATACGGCGCGCGTAACGGCAGCCTGTTTCGGGAAGCGAAGTAACCTGGATGTAAAATGGGAACGAGATTTTACCGCCGCCAAACCCGGTAAACTTAATAATTTTATAGGAATTAAATACCATGTACAGTATCCCCAACCGGCTGATACGATCTCGCTGCATAATTTCATAGATGGCTACTGTGGCATTTCCCGCATTGAAAACGATATTTGCTGTTTGTGTTATCTCACTACGGCTGAAAACCTTCGCAGATCGGGCAATTCCATACCGGAAATGGAAAAGCAACTATTGTCAAAGAATATACAATTAAAAAAAATATTTGAGAGCGCCACCAACTTATATCCCCAGCCATTAACGATATCACAGGTCAGTTTCCACCCCAAAACTCAGGTAGAGAACCATGTACTGATGCTTGGTGATGCGGCCGGGATGATCCCACCCCTCTGTGGAAACGGAATGAGCATGGCCATGCATGCGGGAAAGATCGCATTTGAGAATATCTGCCTCCTGCTTTCAGGGCAGATTAACAGAGAGCTGTTAGAGAAGAAATACGAAGCACAGTGGAAGGAAGCATTTGGTTTGCGTTTGCGTGCCGGCAGGACCGTACAGTATTTTTTTGGTGGAAGTATATCAACCTCTTTATTTTTAAGAACCATGCATGCATTCCCTCAGTTTAGCAGGATGATTATAGAACAGACGCACGGTAAACCTTTTTGAAACACTCACCCCGACATTGCTTCGCTCGTCACCCCTCTCTATTTCATAGAGAGGGGAAATATATTCTTCCCCCTCTTTGCGCAGCAGAGAGGGGTGACGAGCGAAGCAATGTCGGGGTGAGT
>JBKJPR010000348.1:0-4330 GCA_046594275.1 Sediminibacterium sp. | reverse complement strand
TTTCCATCTTTGGCAAGCGAAAGTAAAAAATTATCTTTGGGATCTCTGCAAACGAGAACGCTACTGTTAACTTTAATCAGATCAATAAATGGATCAAGCGTTGTAAGCATCTCCTCAAGAGGATTTGAAGAAAAATATTTTTTCAATTTTGGTTTTGTTATGGTTAAACTTATTTCTTTGATAAGTTCAGTACTGAAAAGAAGTCTTGCTTTCCCGGAGAACAGAAGTGGGTCGAGTAGATTTAGTTTATTGGAAATAATAAAGCTAATCCAAAGATTGGTATCAATGATGAGGGTTAGTTGGTTACTTTTTCGCATAACGCTTTGAACGTACTTCCTCAACAATTTTTGTTATTTCTTCCAGTTTAGGAGCAGACGCTGAATTGCTCCTCATTGTTTTGAGATATTTTTTCAGTGAAGAAACAGGATCATCACTTACTTTAATAAGCTTTAATTCCTGCATTCCTTTTATGAGTTGCAAAGCTTTAGGATTCAGTATTTCGATTTTTAAGGCTTCCATAGTCCAAATTTATTGATTTTTTTCGACTTTTAATTTTTGTTAATATTACTGCTAACAGCCCTGGCTTTGAGTAGTTGGGGTATGCCCATTCCTCAGCCCGGAACTGATGCTGAATAAAAGTACTGAATTTGAATTGAAAGCTAAAGCTGAAAAAATTCCGTCAACAAAAGGCTGAAGTTGGGATTTGCAATGATGTCAATGGCAATTCCATCAACGCCCAATTGAACTGTTTTTGGCGGTTCGTGCTTTTGTCAAGTAAGTTGGTTATCCCTCTGAGGCATATTAACTTTTGCCCTGCGTAAGTTTTGTAACTTTCGTTTTTCTTTGTCTACACGGATACATTCACTTATTGCAAGTTCTTCTTCTTTTGTGATTGATTTTTGTTCGCCAATGAAATCAACGTCAGGCTCTTTAATCTTATTTTTCCTTTTGGAAAATATTTATTAATAAGTTTTAATGCTGCTATTGTATCTATTATCTGAGCAGGGGGTGAAATTCCCCTTGCTTACTCGACTATGGGCTGGCTATTTAGAGCTTTGAACATAATTCATCTGGAGACAAAACAGGTATTTCGCTTCCTTTAAAATCTTTAATATTACGAGTTATAATATAATCAATCTTTTCAATACTTGTTGCGCAATAAATTTGGATGGAATCCTCAAAATTTTTTTGTTTCGATCGTAAGCCTTTTGCAAGCACTACTGTATTAACTGGAATTATAGCTACATAGTCAATTAAGCCCAGAAGGATTTCCCTAAGTGTTTTATCATCAACAAATTTCTTTAACAAATAGTAAGTTGTTGCTATTGAATGTGATGATGTATATAATTTAATTTTTTTATTCTCAGCGTTACTGAATATCTCAATTGCGTATTTACTGAATGGCTTTCGATCAGCAATAAGATCAACTATAATATTGGTATCAATAAATATTTTTCTCATAGATGCTTTTTCTCAAGATAAGATTGAAGTTCTTTCTTTTCGTCAAAGCCCTTTGGCAATTTAACTGACCCCACTAGTTTCTTTAATTTTGGGGATACTTTCTGATTGCTATTTTCTTGGGTTATAGAATCAAGATATTGCTCAATTAGCTCCGAAAGGCTTCGCCCAGAATTTTTAGCATACGACTTTGCCCTCTCGATAACATCTTTCTCAACGCTCAATGTGAGTTTTGTTGTCATAATACGTGTAATTTATTAAAATATACGTATATTATTTGAAATTCTAAAATTCCTTGCACAAAACCCCATGTTGTACTAAACCTACGGTAGTTAGTAAGCCTCTTCAAGATTAAAGAGGCTTTGTTTTGCATGAACTAAAAACATTTTTATGCAAACAACAAAACAGCCTACCGGGCTGCGTACTGCTGCCGCCGATTACGTGACACTGGTACAGCAAGCCATTAACAAAGTAAGTGGTTTTAGCCAACTGTACAAAGAACTGGAGCGTTCCATTAATGTAAGCGGCAAAAGCGTCAGCACACTTACCAACTACAGTCGGCAGCTGGCGCATCTGGCGCTGCATTACCAGCAGCTTCCAACAGAACTCGACAATGAACAGGTACTCGACTATCTGCACTTTGTTAAATCCAAAGGTTCGCCATCCGCCACATTTTTTAAGTTCACTGTTTATGGTATGCGTTATGCCTGCAGGCTACGGGGGTTACCCTATGAGCAGTTCAGCCTTCCTGCAATTGAGCGCAATGATAAGCTGCCTGTGGTGCTTAGCGCTTCTGAAGTAAGAGCGTTATTAAAGGCTTGTGACCTGTTGAAGCATCGCCTGCTGATTGCACTTTGTTATGGCTGCGGATTGCGCTGTGCCGAAGTAAGACAACTGCGGATTGGGGATGTAGATACCGAACGTGCAATGGTACATGTTCACCAGGGTAAGGGTAATAAAGACCGCTGTCTTCCTATGGGCAGTATGCTCCAAAGAGGAATTCGTTCTTACATGGAAGTAGAAAAACCACGTCAATTTCTTTTTGAAGGCAACAATGGTGAAGCTTACTCACAGCGTGGCGCACAGTGGGCTATTACGCAGGCAGTAAAAAAGTCTGGTATTGTAAAGGAGGTAACCCTTCATACACTAAGGCATACCTATGCTACCCATCTGCTCGAACAAGGTGTAAACATACTTACCATCAAGGAACTGTTGGGTCATGCACACATAGACACCACTATGGTTTACCTGCACCTGGCACGGCCATCGGTAATGCTGGCATTCAGTCCTATGGATACCTTATATGTGAAAGCTAAGTAATGGCGCCTGCTTTTGAAGTGGCTGATGTGCTTACTGCGCATTGGCTATCCGTGCAACATAGCGGCAGGTATAACACATGGCAACTGCGTACACTCGATGCCGTAAAACGATGCCGTACTGCATCACTGGGCAGTCATGTAGATGGCTGTACCGGTTGTGGCCACTTACGCATCAGCTACAATAGCTGCCGTAACCGGCATTGCCCCAAATGCCAGGGTACCCAACGGGAAAAATGGATACAGGCAAGAGAGGAAGAACTGTTGCCCGTTCCCTATTTCCATGTGGTGTTTACATTGCCCGATACACTCAACCGCTTATGCCTTTATCAGCCCAAACTAATGTACGATCTGTTGTTTAAAACAGTCTGGGGTGTACTCAATGATTTTGGCCATGACCACAAGTGGCTGGGCGCGCAAACCGGTATGATCAGTATCCTGCATACCTGGGGCCAAACACTAACCCTGCATCCCCACCTTCACTGCATTGTACCCGGTGGCGGATTAACCAGGCAGGATAAGTGGAAGCATGCAAAGAGTGAGGGTAAATATCTGTTTAACGTAAAGGCGATGAGTAAAACATTTCGTGGCCGCTATATTGCTGCATTGAAGGAAGCTCTGCCACAGGAGATGACAAAACAATGTATCCATGCATTGTATAAACACAATTGGGTGGTATATGCCAAACGATCTTTTACGGGACCTCAAAGCGTGGTAGAATACCTGGGCCGGTACACACATAAGATCGCTATCAGTAATCACCGCATACAAAATATGGAAGCCGGTAAAATAACGTTTAGCTATAAAGACTACAAACAGGGAGGCATCAAAAAAGAAATGACACTGGATGCTTCTGAATTTATCCGGAGGTTCAGTATGCACATTCTACCCAAAAGGTTTGTCCGCATTAGGCATTATGGAATATGCAGCAGTACCAGTAAAGAAACCTGCGCTATAATTATCAAGGCTCAGTTGCCGGAAGCGGCAATACCGGTAAAGCCGCACACCAAGGCAATACCGGCGTCCTTTAATCCGCATCAATGTCCGTGTTGCAAAAAAGAAACCATGCAAACCGTCATGCGGTTCAATCTGCGGGGGCCACCTGCTGACTGGAGAGAAATGGCCATTGATTTATTGAACTGTATCCGTTAAAAAATGCTGTATCATGCGGCCCGGTATTACTATGAATTAAACCAGCCAAAAACTAAAAATAAAACTGCAAATCGCTCAAAAAACTGGTGTCGCTTTACCGAAATAAGTATAAAGTGTGTAAAATAGAATCAATAGTTTACTTTCTTATAATGCCAGATCCGCCAAACTGCATGCTTCACTCAGAAGACTAAATTGAAAACCCCATAATAAACGATCATCCTCAAAGAAACCGGTTCCGTACAACCGAGGCTTCATCGTTGGCGCTGCGCACCCAACGAAGCCTTATTTGTTAGCGGCAGGCATATTGTGGTAATCTGGAACATTTATCTTCTATTTAATGTTCATTTCATTTCCAATTATTCCTGTGTTATTTAACTCCTATTCCAATAACAAATTCACCGGGA
>JBKJPR010000319.1:0-3307 GCA_046594275.1 Sediminibacterium sp. | reverse complement strand
TTTTCTTTGGGATCGATCCAGTAAGAAGATGCAAACATGCCTCCCCAGCTAAAACTCCCTAAGGATGCAGTATTCCTGGCTTCATCAGCTTCTGTTAGCACCTGGAAACCCAGGCCGAATTTAGCCGCACGCCCCAGGTTAATATCGCCGATCTGGTTAATAGTCATCACGTGGATACTGTTAGGACTCAGCAGTCGTTTGCCATTATATTCTCCTTTATTCAATCCCTGGTTGAAAGGTTGTACTTGTAAGCTAAGGAAGAATCGGTTTGCATACATTTTCGTTTTAGTAAACAGGAATAGGTGATTATTAAGACAGTCAGTTGCAATAGCCGCTCTTAAAAAGCAGAATCTTTTTGAAGAACAAACGGATATAAAATTTACACTTTTTATTTGATTATACAATCCAAATTTCCACCGGCTAAAACTGGAAATAAATAAAGGAACCGCTACTTTCCTGGCTAAGCACCAGTAAAATAAGCATTACGCTCCAGCAAATACCCAGTAACCATACAGGCATTTTGTTTACCATTTCCAGAATACGGGTATTCCTCATTTTCCAGTGGAACAATAACGTAGCAGCAATGATCACCGCCACACTGATGATATTAAGGTAAGTAAGCAGTATGGCTCCATTGGGTAGCCGCGTAAACATCGCAGTTAATAAACGCCAGGCAGACGTAAAATCAGGTGCGCGGAAAAAGACCCAGGTTACAGTTATCAGGAAAAAAGTAAGTAACGCCTTGAGAAAGCCCGGAGGTAATATTTTCTGGAAACTGGCAGTCTGTACAAAACCACTCTGAGCCGGCGTTTGTCCCGCAAATTCGATAACAGGTAATTTATTTTTATGGCGGATATCCACGACCAGTTTTTCTACACAGAGATACAGCCCATGCAAGGCTCCCCATACAACAAAGGTCCAGTTGGCACCATGCCACAAGCCACCAAGTAACATGGTGATCATGAGGTTGACATAAGTGCGTACATGGCCTTTCCGGTTCCCACCAAGGGGTATGTACAGGTAATCACGCAGCCAGGTAGATAATGTGATGTGCCATCGCCGCCAGAAATCTGAAAAACCAACAGCCGCATAAGGGTACCTGAAATTATCAGGCAATACAAATCCGAGGCAGGCCGCAACGCCAATGGCACAGGTGGAATAACCTGCAAAATCAAAAAATATCTGGCCAGAAAAAGCGAGTACCCCGATCCAGGCATCCAGTGTTTGCAGGGGTTGCTGCGAATTGAACACCGTATCGGCAGGGGAGGCCAGCATACTGTCGGCAAGCACTACTTTCATAAATAAGCCGAGCGACAATAATAACAGTCCCTGCATAAACTGTTGCTGTGTCGTCTTCCTCGGTGTCTCAAACTGCGGTACCAGTTGCGGCGGTCGTACAATAGGTCCTGCCACGAGGTGTGGGAAAAAAGTAACAAACAATGAAAAATCCAAAAAAGATTTTACCGGTTTGCTTTCTTTCTTATACATATCTATTGTGTAGCAAAGCGTGGTAAAAGTATAAAAAGAAATACCCGCCGGAAGAATGATATTGGGTTTGGCAGGATGAAAATCCAGCCCAAGGGAATTGGTTAGTAAAACAAAATTATTCAGTAAAAACTCGCCATACTTAAAAAAGAAAAGCATACCCAGGTTGCCAATTAAACTGATTACCAGCAGCAGTTTCTTTTTATGCCTGTTCTCCTGCGTATACAATGCCCGGCCTACAAAGAAATCTACTATGGTAGACAGCCACAGCAACAAAATAAAAGGGGGATTCCAGGCGGCATAAAACAAATAACTTCCCAGCAGCAGGATCACTTTTTTTGTCTTCCAGGTAACTGGCAGATTGTATAAAAAAAGAATGACTGCAAAGAATACGATAAAGGTATAGGAGTTAAAAACCATGGCGTCAGATTTGGATGTTTGTGTATTTAATTAATAGCGGGTTTATTTGGAAATGACCAGCCTTTTTCCTTTTCGATGATGGCTACAAGGTTCTTGGTATACGTAACCGCATCGGCAGGCGTGAGATGAGAAAATTCAGGACATTGAAACTGGGATAAAGAAGGGTAATCTTCAAAATGTATGCCCGGCGAACCGGTACTGGCCAGTATCCTGTCCCAGAAAAGCTGTCTCGGGAAGGCCATTTTTTCACCTTCACGGAAAGGGCCGGTTGAGGGAGATCTTACAAACAATACCTGGCCACCACGGGATCTTATTTTATCTATATCTGTTTTAACCACTGCGAAAATGGAATCTATCTGTTGCTTTGCAGGAGGCGGGGCCGAAGCCGCCATTTTGCTTAAAAGGCCCCAAATCCCTTTTACTTTATTCTGCAAGGTGGTATCGTGAACAAACCGGTCGGTCATTTTATCCTGCCTGTCAAATGTTACCCTGCCAAACTCTACCGGGAAATCCGGCTCCCCCATGAAACCTTTTCGTGCCGGAATTTTTTTGGATAGGAGGGCATGCAACGAAAAAAAATCTTTGTCAAGGAAAACCAGTTGGGATTCCAGCACATGATTTACCTGAAAACTGAAGCGTTGGGTGGGCGTCATTTTTTTATAATAACCAAGGGCCCCTTTTATTCTCATGGCGTAATACGGAGCCAGTGAAAACATCAGTCCTTCGGTTACATCTATAACCAGTTTACCTTTAAATAAAGTATCATTGGCAAGATCGTCCAGTGCAAGCAGCGGCGAGGTTCCTTCGAAAGCCAGCTGAATGGCTTTTTCTCCGGTGACCGATTGCCAGGTATGGATATCGAGATCGAATTTGTGTCGGGAAGACCCGATGAAAACCGTAGCCTTATCGCTGGGGACATACACCTGGGAACGTTTATCACTCCACAAAGGACCTCCATCATCATAAGAAATGCCCAGGCCCTGTGAACGTAGGTGGTACTCCCAGAAAGTAAAAAACAATAATACAATCACCAGGGCCAGTAACCCCGCTTTCCATAAAGGCGCATGTTTCATAAGTAGTCGTTTTATAATGATAAGCCACCCGGCCATGGGCCTGTAAACTCCGGCAGTACCAAAATAGAAAACATATTTTTTATATGCAAAAGTTTTCGGAATAGTTCCTAACAGCTTACATACATAGCCACTGTATGTTTAAAAAAAATCGCGGTATTATTTTATGATAAGCGCCACCTGGTAATAATTATTCACCGCCCCAATCAATTCGGTTTGTATTTAGAATGCTTCTATAAACAGCTTCAATGCATAAAATTCATGGTTGGGGACATTGAATTCGTCAAAAAATAAAATATCATTCTTTTAATAAACGATACCAGCAGATGGGA
>JBKJPR010000044.1:0-4155 GCA_046594275.1 Sediminibacterium sp. | reverse complement strand
ATAGTAGCCTGATCAGGCTTTTCCCGTCAGTTTGTAAACATACAGCCCTACTATCTCTTTGATAAAATACGACCATTCACTGAGCAATGCAATATTGGGAATAAAATCTTCGATATCGGTTTTTTGAGGTGTCACTTTATAATCACAGGGGAACATAACAAAGTCGTATCCCGCTTTTGTAAATACGCTTGTTGATCTTGGCATATGTAATGCTGATGTGATCAGGACAAAGGGGGGTCGCAATTGCATGGAATCGATGATTTGTTTGGAATATACCGCATTTTCAAAAGTATTTCTTGACCTGCTTTCTATAATGATATCGGTATCCCGGATTCCATTATCCATAAAAGCCTCTCTTAAAAAAAAGGATTCAGGCGGTTCACTTTGGTTAAGGCTGCTTGTTCCGCCAGTGATGATGATCTTTTTGATAATCCCCCGGTGATAAAGATTAGCTGCCTGAATAAAACGATCCGCGTTGTTCCCAAAATATCCTCTTTTGTATTTATCATGACCCGCCATACCCCCTAAGACAATGCCTGCTTCAAACGTTTTGCCCGTAGACAGCATTACGGGTTCGGGCTGCCATGATCTAACCAGTAACTGGTAAAGAAATGGATTGGTAAATAACAATCCGATAGCAATAATGACAATAAAGAGCCTTTTTTTTATCCGTGGGTTCCTGCTGAATTTCATCCACACAAATAAGATAACGATCCACCAAAAAGGAATTAAGAGAAAGTACAATACTTTGGATAATATAAAAAACATAAGCAATAGTTGATTAGTAAAGTAAAATAATAATAACCAGAGAATTGCGAAAGCTGTTAAATCTGTGGTACAGGGCAAACACAGATCAGACCTGGTAATTGGGTGGTATGTCTTTATTTTCTGAATCGCTCACTTACTATCCAATCTTTGCTGCCTTGTTTGTATTGGTAAAACCCTTCCCCACTCTTAACACCCAGCTTACCTGCGGTTACCATATTTACCAATAACGGGCAGGGCGCATACTTAGTGTTTCCAAAGCCATCGTATAACACCTGGAGTATACTCAGGCAAACATCCAGCCCGATAAAATCAGCCAGTTGTAAAGGCCCCATCGGATGTGCCATACCCAGTTTCATGATTGTATCAATGGCTTCCACATCGGCAATGCCTTCATACAAACTGTAAATGGCTTCATTAATCATGGGCATCAGTATGCGATTGGCGATAAAGCCGGGATAATCATTCACTACGCAAGGCATCTTACCCAATTGTTTACTCAGGTTAACTATCGTATCTGTGGTTTCCTGTGAAGTAGCATACCCATTAATGATCTCCACCAGTTTCATTACCGGTACCGGGTTCATAAAATGCATCCCTATTACTGATCCCGGTCTTTTGGTGGCCGCAGCAATTTTTGTAATAGAAATAGAAGAAGTATTACTTGCCAATATAGTACCGGCAGGAGCAGCTTCATCTACCTGTGTAAAGATGGACAGTTTCAGGTCAATATTTTCAGTGGCGGCTTCTATAACAAGGTCCGCTTCCGCAACACCGGTTGCAATCTCTGTATGTGTAGAGAGGTTGGCCAATGCCAGTTGTTTCTGTTCCTGGGTAAGGCTTCCTTTAGCTATCTGCCTGTCTAAATTTTTACTGATGGTCTGTACCGCTTTTTCCAATTGGTCCGCATTCAAATCTACCAGGATTACCCTAAAACCGGTTTGTGCAAATACATGAGCGATACCATTTCCCATTGTACCAGCACCTATAACAGTTATATTCTTGAGGGCCATGGTCTAGCAGGTTTTGTTGATTTAATGATTTGGATGGGACAAATGTAGGGGTGAATGGGCAATGGTGAATAGTGAATGGTGAATGGAGCATATATTTTCAACAACCATTCACCATTGCCCATTCACCCCAAAAGCTACTTCTTCTTTTTGAAATCCCCCCGTTTCCAGGCTTTTATGAAATCGGCCCATGCCGCAGGGTTCAGGATATTCATGGGAGGAAGCTGGCCGCTATAATAGGCTTTATTGGCCTGTTGGCGTAGCTGGTAATTTACTGCTTCCCTGCCATCAGCCGGCA
This sequence comes from Sediminibacterium sp., assembly GCA_046594275.1. GTDB lineage: Bacteria > Bacteroidota > Bacteroidia > Chitinophagales > Chitinophagaceae > Sediminibacterium. The sequence goes on along the minus strand of JBKJPR010000044.1, from coordinate 2,082 downwards.
TACTGGCGATCAACAGGCGGCGGGTAGCCTCATCCGTGTTCTTGCGGGCTGTTTCGTACATGTCGTCTGACAGGGTATTATTGACAAAATCACGTTCAAATTGCTCACGGCTGGGCCGGGGTTTCAAAATAGTGGCCGGCAGGTATGCTGTATCGCTTACCAGTAACTGGATTACGCTGTATTGGTTTTCGGTAAGATTCAACGGGATCTGGATACTACGGTTTTTGTAGCCGATGCTAGAAAAAGTGATCCTGTCCCCTTTCATAACCGCTATGGAGAATACTCCATCATAGCTGGTAATGGTACCCCGGCCCTTTCCTTCTACGATCACACTACAGGATGGGATACCCTGCAGGCTGTCTGCTGTCATCACTACGCCATATAATTGTACAACAGAATCACGGTAAGGGCTTACCTGCGACCAGCTCTTCTGTAGCGTGAAAAAAGTAACCAGCAGTAAAAAGTATCGTAACAGTTTCATCATTCAGTTCAAAAATACAATGCCTTAGTACATAAAAATCAATCCGAAGCCTTTCTATTTCTGACAAAGTAAGGCTCCCCGGGGTTAACTTTGCAGCCTGATTTCTTTTTTAACAAAAACTTTCGTGATGACAGAAGCAGATATTCTGAAGGCATTAAGCAATGTGCAGGAGCCTGACCTGGGTAAGGATCTGGTAACACTCAATATGGTAAAAGACATAACCATAGCAGGAAATGAGGTGAGTTTTACCATTGTGCTTACTACACCGGCCTGCCCTATGAAAGATATGATGCGAATGGCCAGTGAAAATGCAGTTAAGATACTGGTGAACAAAGAAGCCAAAGTAACCGTGAATTTTACCGCCAATACCACTACCACCCGGAAAGACAACCAGCAGGTGCTGGCGGGGGTTAAAAATATCATAGCGGTAGTAAGCGGAAAAGGAGGCGTAGGAAAAAGTACGATAGCGGCCAACCTGGCTTTGGCCCTGGCAGAAGGTGGCGCCAAAGTAGGACTAATGGATGCTGATATTTATGGCCCAAGTGTACCCATGATGTTTGGTGTACGCGGCGAAAGGCCGTTAATGAAAGAGGTGAATGGCAAAGGCATGATCGTACCCCTTGAAAAATACGGGATCCGTTTAATGAGTATCGGGTTACTGGTAGACGAGAAAAATGCCGTTGTCTGGCGCGGTCCCATGGCCAGTAGCGCCATCCGTCAATTTGTAACAGATGTAGATTGGGGTGAACTGGATTATCTCGTGATTGATATGCCACCCGGTACCGGCGATATCCATTTAACCTTAATGCAAACGGTTCCTGTAACCGGTGTAGTGATCGTTACTACCCCACAAAATGTAGCATTGGCCGATGCAAAAAAAGGGATCGCCATGTTCGGTCAGGCACAGATCAATGTGCCTATTATTGGCCTTGTGGAAAACATGTCCTGGTTTACTCCTGAAGAACTACCTGAAAATAAGTATTACCTCTTCGGGAAAGAAGGCGGTAGGCGCCTGGCAGAAGAATATGACCTGCCATTCCTTGGCCAGGTGCCGTTGGTTCAAAGCATACGAGAAGGTGGAGACGAGGGGGTTCCTGCAATGGTTGGCAATGATACCCTCAGCAAACAGGCATTCAGGGATTTCACTGCTACGGCTGTCAGGAATATTGCTATCCGTAATGCTAATGTTTCTGTTACCAAGCCTGTTGAAGTAACTATGTAACCGGCTACACCTGGCTATTGGGCTTTACTTGCGACGCTCCATTCATCATTTTGTAACATAGATGGCGCTTTTTCTTTTATTATCTTCGGCCCATGTATAATTTACCGTACTATAAAGAAAAGGATGGGGCTATTGTACTGGAATTCATGAAACAGCATCCCTTCATTATGCTTATAGGGGCAGATGCTGAACAAAAACCGGTGGCTACACAGGTTCCAGTACTTATTTCAGAAAGGGATGGCTTTATATACCTACGCGGCCATATTATGAAAGGCAATGACCATCACCAGGCTTTTTTGAAAAATCAAAACGTATTGGCGGTGTTTACCGGCCCCCACACTTATGTCAGCGCAAGTTGGTATGAGAATACACAGCAGGG
>JBKJPR010000166.1:0-5350 GCA_046594275.1 Sediminibacterium sp. | reverse complement strand
GCGAACTGGCTACTATCAGGCAAAAACAGGAAGATTCTATTAAAAAGGTAACTGCTGCCAATTTGAAACCAATGGATACGGTATTAGCCCGTCTGGATTCTTTAAAAAGGGATTCCGTTACCCGCCTTTCTGCCGCAGGCGATTTTACAACTGCAGCTATCGGCACTGAGCAACTGGTTACGGTAAGTAATAAAATGATGACCGTGACCTTCACCAATAAAGGGGCTCAGGTAAAACGGGTAGAACTTAAGCACTATAAAACAGCGGATGGCAAAAACGTTATACTGGCAGAAAATAACCAGTTGGGTTACAATATCAATACATCGGCTAACCAGGCATCCCTCTCCACTAATTTATTTTTCACTGCTTCGCAACCTGTTGTGAATGCCGACAGCAGCCAGACGGTCAGTTTTACACTTACAGCGCCTAACGGCGAAAGCATTACCCACCAATACATTATCAAGCCAGATGAATACATGATCGATTGGAACGTGCTGATGATGGGCGCTGATAAACTCCTTAGCCAGGGCGCATTCAATATGCAATGGCGTACAGAAACGCATAAACAGGAAAGAACACTTGATTATGAAAGGCAGACATCCAATATCTGTTTTTCTGAAGGGAATGATTTTGATTATATCTCCGCAAAAACCGAAAGAAAATTTGAAAAGCCGGTTCAGTGGGTAAGCGTGGTACAACAGTTCTTTAATATGACGGTTATCGCCAAAAACAGTTTTAACGGTGGCCAGGTTCAATGGAAACGACTAACAGATTCAAGCAAGGTATTGGCCACAGCAGATGCATCCCTTCAAATGAAAGTACCAGTTACCGCGGCAGTGAAGGTGCCGCTCCAGTTGTATTATGGACCCAGTGATTATAATATCCTGAAAAAACAGGCGCCCGATATGGATAAGATCGTGAACCTGGGAAGAGATCTGTATTCCTTTGTGCGCCCTATTAACAAATACATTATTATGAATGTATTTAATTTTTTTGCAGGTTTTGTAAAGAATTATGGATGGGTAGTACTACTACTGACTTTATTTATTCGCCTGGTAACTGCACCCTTAACCTACAGCAGTTACCTGAGTGGCGCTAAAATGAAAGTATTGCGCCCGGAACTGGATACTTTAAAAAAGAAGTTTGGCACCGACCAACAGGGATTTGCGATGGAGCAGATGAAATTGTTCCGTGAAGCGGGCGTGAATCCTTTAGGAGGGTGTATACCGGCTTTACTACAGATACCGATCTTCTTTGCTTTGTATAGTTTCTTTAATTCGCATATTGCCTTAAGAGGGCAGGCTTTCTTATGGAGCCAGGATCTTTCTTCTTACGATTCCATTGCCACACTGCCATTTACCATTCCTGCTTTTGGTGATCATATCAGTTTGTTTACCATAACGGCGGTAGCAACCAGTTTCCTGATCTCCATTTACAATATGAGCATGACACCCACACAGGATAATCCGGCATTGAAATATATGCCGTATATCTTCCCGTTCATGTTATTGTTCATCTTTAATAAGTTGCCCTCGGCGCTTACGTGGTACTATACGGTTTCTAACATAATTACATTGGGCCTGCAGTTTGTGATCCAGAATTATATCATCAATCATGATAAAATCCTGGCTAAGATAGATGAGAAACGAAAAACGCCTAAGACAAAAAGTAAATGGCAGCTTCGCTATGACCAGATGATGGACAGCCAGAAAAAATTACAGGACCTGAAAAATAAAACGCCCAATAAACCCAACAAGAAATAACAGTATTCTAACAGGAATCGCGTAGTAAATCATAAATTTAAGGGCCCTGTACCATAGTGCAGGGCTTTTTGGTGAAGATTGACTAAATTGAGACAGTTATTCAAAAAATAATCACATGAAGCATTTCATTTTTGTTTTTGGTTCTTTTTTTATGGTCCTGCATTCATTTGCACAACAACGTGTGGTAGCTGAATGTACCGTTACTTATGCCATCAGCGCGGAGGAAGGCAATGCGGATAAGGATGTAATCGAATCACTAAAGGCAAGCACCAAAACTGTTTATATAAAAGCCAATGACAGCCGCACCGACCTGGTGAGTCCTTCTTTTACCCAATCCGTTTTGTATAATAAAAGTACCGGTACCGCTGTGATCCTGCGTGAATTCGGCAACAATAAGTTCATGACAAAGCTGGACAATAGTAAATGGGTTGCTGAAAATAAACGTTACGACGGCATGACAGTTTCCTTTCCTGGAAATGAAACGAAAACTATACTGGGATATGAGTGTAAGAAAGCAGTGATACAGTTGAAAGATGGAACTGCCTTCACTCTATATTATGCTGGTAATATTGTGCCTTCAGTAAAAGAATTTGAATATCAATTTAAAGATATTCCGGGTTTTGTGCTGGAGTACGAATCACAGGAAGCGGAGAGTAAGAAAATAAAATATACGGCCACGAAAATAAATCTCAGCCCGGTTCAGGCTTCGCGCTTTGATTTGCCTACGGGTGGATACAGGTTACTGAATTAACGTTGTGGAGGAGTGGGCGTTCTGAACTTAGACGCTTTTACTTTAAACTTATAAGGATAGATATACGTTGTATTACCGTTATCATACCGTAACATAGAACTTACTTCAATTCCGGACTTGGTTTCCCTGGAAGAAAATATCGGTTGTGCACCCTTATATTGAAGGCTTGATTTGAGCGAAGCAAAAGACAAACCCTTATGAGATAAAGCGCTCAGGTTTCTCAGAGAATATTTACTGTTCTTGGCCTTTTCATCCACACTTCCTGTAAATGAGAATGCAGCATACACTACCTGCATGCCCATCAATAGAAGGGCAACAATGAAGGTTTTTTGTATATACTGCTTCCTGTTCATAATAACAAAAGTACGGATATTCTTAAATATTGCACAATTCTCTTTTTATTAACCTATAGTTAACAAAAAGATATAAAAGTTTACAAATCAAAAAAGTTACGCCCAACTATACAAAAATTGGTTTTTTGTCCTAAATTGTATAAACCTAATAGCCAGATGCGAGAAAATCCGTACCGCGAAGACCGCGAAGAGCTAAAAGAACTACTCAGGCAGTACCAGAACCTTAAAACTGGTCGCAAGCACTCCTTTCTCGAAGAAGATGATTTTGAACGTATTATAGACCATTTTGACGAAAAAGACGATCTTCCTGAGGCTTTGGAGGCTTCTGAGATAGGCCTGTCCCAATTTCCCTATTCTTCCCAGTTAATGATTAAGAAGGCGGATCTGTTACTGGCTACCCGCAAATACAAAGAGGCGCTCACAGTGCTCGAAATGGCAGAATTATACGATGGAAGCGATCTGAACCTCTATATACTTAAAACTGATGCCTACCTGGCGCTTGACCAACAATCCAAGGCGGTGGAACTTTTAGAAGCCGCTTTACAACTATTTGAGGGCGAAGAAAGGCTCGATCTTCTGTTTGAACTGGCTGATGTATACGATGATTATGAAGAATTTGATAAAGTATTCGAATGCCTGAAGCTGATACTGGAAGAAGAGCCTAATAATGAAGAGGCACTCTACAAAATATGCTTCTGGACAGATTTTACCGGACGAAATGAAGAAAGCATCCGTTTGCACCAACAGATCATTGAAGATTTTCCATTCAGTGAGTTGGCATGGTTCAACCTCGCAGCGGCTTACCAGGGGTTGAAACTGTATGAGAAATCGATCGATGCCTACCAATATGCGGTGGCTATAGATGAAAAATTTGATTATGCCTACCGGAACATGGGTGATGCCTATCTCCGGCTCAGAAAGTATAAAGAGGCTATTGAAGTACTCGAAAAAGTACTTGAGCTTACCCGTCCTGAAGATGTGATCTATGAAGCCATAGGCCATTGCTACCACCGGATGGAAAATTATGGACAGGCAAGGTTTCATTATAAAAAAGCGGTTCACCTGAATCCTGATGACAGTAAACTTCATTACAAGATCGCGGTAACCTATATGCTGGAGGAGCAATGGCCAAGCGCTGTGAAGCAACTGGATAATGCGATGCGTATCCATCGTACAGTGCCAGAGTATAACCTGGCAATGGGGGAATGCAAGATGCACCTGAACCAGTTTAAAGATGCCATCCAATATTTTGGGGCGGTAGTAAGACATAAACCCAGGAATGTAGCTGGCTGGGAAGCGCTTATCCGTTGCCTGCTAAAGGCCGAATTTTACGACGAGGCCATCGAGCAATGTACAGCAGCTATGCGGTCAACAGATGGTAAGCCGGTATTCCTTTTTTATTACAGTACCATACTTTTTGCCATGGGTAAAACCAAAGATGCTTTACTGAAACTGGAAATGGCCATGGAAAAAGCGCCAAGGTTGCTGAAAAAATTCATAGAACTCAATCCTTCCATATTGCAGAACAACCAGGTGGTTGATATCGTGGCCCGATATAAAAAGGGGAAAAAAATATAAAATATACATGGGTTCATCTGAGAAGGTTGACAAATACAAGTGGCCTGATTAACCTATTTTTGCCACCGCTAAAGAAACAATCATTATGAATTTTAATTTGACGCAGATACCCAACCGAACTCCGCAACCAAGAACCTCAGGACTAACGATGGTAATGGATAAGGGACTCAGCATAAATGAAGTGCATGATTTTATGAGTGTGTGCGGCCCGCATACGGATATTGTGAAGCTTGGATTCGGTACCTCTTTTGTAACGCCTAACCTGCGCGAGAAAATTGATGTGTACCATTCTTATAACGTACCCATTTATTTCGGAGGTACTTTGTTTGAAGCTTTCCTGATACGTAACAAGTTTGATGAATATATCGCTGTTTGTAAAGATTACGGTATCAGTTATGTAGAAGTAAGCGATGGCTCTGTGAGCATACCTCATGCTGAGAAATGCGGGTATATTGAAAAGCTCACCAAACACGCAACCGTGTTAAGTGAAGTGGGCAGTAAAGATGCGGCACATATTATTCCGCCATACAAATGGATCGAACTCATGCGTGCTGAACTGGAATCGGGTTCTTCTTATGTGATCGCCGAAGCGCGCGAAGCAGGTAATGTGGGTATCTACCGCGGAAGTGGTGAAGTAAGGGAAGGACTGGTGCAGGAGATACTCACACAGATACCCGAAGAAAAGATCATCTGGGAAGCCCCGCAAAAAGCACAGCAGTTATACTTTTTGGAACTGATCGGTTGTAATGTGAACCTTGGCAATATTGCACCGAATGAAGTGATTCCGCTGGAAACAATGCGTATCGGTTTACGAGGCGATACCTTCGATCTTTTCCTCGATAAAAAATAGAGCATGCGCCGCTATGGTCTGATAGGGTACCCGCTGACACATTCTTTCTCGCAAA
>JBKJPR010000085.1:0-9470 GCA_046594275.1 Sediminibacterium sp. | reverse complement strand
GGTGCCGCCATACTTGGTAAGAAAGAAGGCTACGAAGTATTTGTGAGTGATGGCGCCGCCATAAAAGAAAAGTATAAACAAGAGCTCTTTGATAACGGAATTGATTTCGAAGAAGGCCAACATACGACAGAAAGGATATTGAATGCAGATGAGATTATGAAAAGCCCCGGTATTCCAGAAAAGAATGAAATGGTAAAACAGGTCAGGGCAAAGGGAATACCGGTGATCAGTGAAATCGAACTCGCGTACCGCTTTAAAGGCAACAGTAAAATTGTGGCTATTACAGGCAGTAACGGTAAGAGTACGACCACCGCATTGATCTATCATATCTGCAAAACTGCGGAACTGGATTGTGCCATGGTGGGCAATATCGGTATCTCGTTTGCCAAACAGGTGGCGCTGGATCCTAAACCGTTGTATGTGGCAGAGATCAGTTCTTTCCAATTAGATGATACCAAAGAATTCCGTGCAGAGATAGCTGTGCTGCTGAATATTACTGAAGATCATCTCGACAGGTATGATTACCGGTTTGAGAATTACATCAACAGCAAATTCAGGATTATTGATAACCAGACTGAAGATGATTATTTCATCTACTGTGAAGATGATCCCGTGATCATGCAAAAAATGGCTTTACTAACCATCCATACTAACCCATTACCATTCTCTATGAAACAAGAAGTAAAAAAAGGCGGCTACATCAAGGGCGACCAGATGATGCTGAGAATCCAGGAAGAAAGAGTAAGCATGAGTATTTATGACTTTGCTCTTAAAGGTAAACACAACTACTACAACACTATGGCAGCAGGACTCGCAGCCGCTATTCTCGGCATCCGCAAAGAAAAAATCCGGGAGGCAGTGAAGAACTTTCACAGCCTCGAACACCGTATGGAATTCATAGCGATGGTCAGGGGTGTTGAGTTTATCAACGACAGTAAGGCAACCAATGTGAATAGTACCTGGTTTGCGCTGGAAAGTATGAATAAACCAACCATATTGGTATTGGGTGGTACTGATAAAGGGAATGATTACACACTGATCGCGGATCTGGTAAAAGAAAAAGTAAAAGCGGTGGTTTGTATGGGGTTGGATAACAAAAAAATCATAGAGGCTTTGAAAGACCTGGTACCGGTTATTGTTGAGACAGACTCGGCTAAAAAAGCAGTCAATGCTTCTTTCAAACTGGCAACAAAAGGTGATGTAGTATTATTAAGTCCTGCCTGCGCCAGTTTCGACCTGTTTAAAAATTACGAGGACAGGGGCACACAATTTAAAAATGCAGTAAAAGAGCTATAGAATCAGTACCTGGCGGTATAAAAACCGAAGGATAAAAGTTGTACAATTTAAATAACTCCCTTTTTGGGGTTGGGGTATGAATACAAAAGATACACTATTCTCACAAATGCCCACTATCAATGGGATGCGCGGTCAGCTTGTGGACAGAACAAGAGGTGACAAGTATATTTGGGGAATCGTGGTGTTGTTATCATTGATATCCATCCTGGTAGTGTATAGTGCAACGGGGTCACTGGCCTATAAAATGTATAAAGGCAATACGAATGTGTATCTCTTCAAGCAGGTATCTTTTTCACTGGTGGGCTTGGTGCTGATCTATTTCTTGCACCGAATCAACTACACCATCTTTTCCAGGGTGGCTACTATTTTATTTTTGGTGTCTATACCCTTGTTACTGTATACACTTTTTTTTGGGGCCCGGATCAATGATGGCAGCAGGTGGATTAAGCTGCCTATTATTAATATGACGGTACAGACTAGTGACCTGGCCAAACTGGCTTTATTCATGTACATCTCGCGGTTGCTCAGCAAGAAACAGGAGATGATCAAAGATTTTAAAAAAGGATTTATCCCTGTTGTGCTGCCAGTGTTGATTATCTGTGCATTGATAATGCCGGCCAATTTATCCAATGCCCTGCTTACCGGAGCCACTGCTTTATTGCTGATGTTCATTGGCAGGATAAGCATAAAACATATTTTCTTAACAATCGTTGTGGCTTTAATTCCGGTTGCTTTCATCATTGCGGTGGCCATGCTTACACATGATGGTAAAAAAATAGATGATACCAAAAGACCCGTAATTGCCGAAAAGGCAAAATCATTCGGACGATTCGGAACTTGGGTAAAACGGGTACAGGATTTTATGTATGCCAAAGACAATGAAACGCCTTATCAGGTGCAGCAGGCAAAAATTGCTATTGCCAATGGCGGCGTATTAATGGGACTGGGCCCTGGCAATAGCCGACAACGAAATTTTCTGCCACAGGCGTACAATGATTTTATTTATTCCATCATCATTGAAGAGTATGGTTTGTTGGGAGGTGCTTTTATGATCTTTATCTACCTCGTTTTTCTTTTCCGCTGTATCAGAATATTCCGGCGATGCCCCTATGCATTCGGCGCCTTTCTCGCATTGGGGTTAAGCTTTACGTTGGTAATACAGGCAGTAGCCAACATGGCAGTGAATGTGAATTTAGTGCCAGTAACCGGTGTAACCCTGCCATTGGTAAGTATGGGTGGGAGCTCATTCCTGTTTACCTGCGGCGCTATTGGTATCATATTAAGTGTGGCAAGAAATGTGGAACAGTTGGAAGGTAAAACCCTAACCCCCCAACCCTCTGAAGGGGGAGTTGATAAACCTGTTCAGGATAATTAATGGAAACGAACATGCATATAGAAAATGTCATACCTAACTCCCCCTTCAAGGGGTTGGGGGGTGGACGTGTGATCATTGCAGGCGGTGGAACCGGCGGCCATATTTTCCCCGCTATAGCTATTGCCCATGCATTAAAAAAGGAATGGCCCGGCATAGAGATATTATTTGTAGGTGCAAAGGGCAAAATGGAAATGGAAAAAGTACCGCAGGCAGGGTACGAAATAGAAGGATTGGATATAACAGGACTGAACAGGCATTCCCTGGTGCAGAATTTAGCCCTGCCCTATAAACTGATTAAAAGTCTTTTTCAGGTAAGAACGATTATCAACCGCTTTCAGCCTGATGCTGTGGTAGGGGTGGGTGGCTATTCTTCTTTTCCGGTATTGGGTTACGCGCAGCTAAAGGGTATCCCCACTTTTATTCATGAGAGTAATTCGTTTGCAGGAAAGAGTAATATCCTGTTAGGTACAAAAGCGGCAAAAATATTTGTGGCTACGGATGGGATGGAGAAATTTTTCCCGAAACAAAAAATAATGATCACAGGAAACCCGGTGAGAAGCACTATCGCTCATTCGAAGGTTAGCAAAAGTGCAGCAATCGCATTTTTTGGACTGGATGAATCTAAAAAAACAATACTCGCAATGGGTGGAAGCCTTGGAGCCCGGAGTATCAATGCAGCTTTGGCCCTGCACCTGGACGAGTTTGAAAAGAATGGGCTGCAGTTGATCTGGCAAACCGGTAAAACAACTGCGGATGAATATATAAAGAAAGGGGAGGGCAAAAAAAATATCTGGGTGAAGGATTTTATTGGGGAAATGGAAATGGCTTATGCGGCAGCAGATATCGTGATCAGCCGTGCAGGCGCCATGGCAGTAGCGGAATTGTGTGTGGCAGGAAAGCCAGCAGTTTTTGTACCATACCCACTGGCAGCAGAAGATCATCAAACCGCTAATGCGATAGGCCTGGTCAATAAACAGGCAGCCTTGATAGTAAAGGATAGCCAGGCAAAAGAGACACTGGTGACCACTGTAATTAATCTGTCCAGAAATGAATCATTACAGCAATCATTGCACACAAATATTCATGCATTAGCTGTTGACAATGCAGATGAGATCATCGCAAAAGAAATTATAAACACCATCAGTGAGTAAATTGAATGATATACGCAAGATCTATTTCATCGGCATCGGTGGGATTGGCATGAGTGCCCTGGCCAGGTATTTTAAAGCCAAAGGGGTTGAGGTGAGTGGCTATGACAAAACCTCTACAGTACTTACCCGGGAACTGGAAGCTGCCGGTATCGCAGTACATTATGAAGAAGCGGTTGACCTTATCCCGAAAGATACTGATGCAGTGGTATATACCCCTGCCATCCCCGCGCAGCATGCTGAACTGGTTTATTACCGGGAACATAATTATACAGTAGTGAAACGAAGTGATGTGTTGGAATGGATCACTGAAAAATCTTTCAATATTTGTGTAGGGGGCACTCACGGTAAAACCACCGTTACTTCTATGACCGCTCATTTGCTCCGGCATTCGGGTTATGGCTGTAATGCTTTCCTTGGAGGTATCGCTGCTAATTATAACACCAATTTCTGGAGCAGTGAACGCAATGTAGTGGTAGTAGAAGCTGATGAATATGACAGGAGTTTTTTAAAACTGATTCCCGATATAGCTGTGATCACCGCCATGGATCCCGATCACCTGGATATTTATGGAACACCGGAAGAAGTGGTGAATGCCTTTATCCAGTTTTCACAAAAAGTAAAACCCGGTGGCTGCCTTATAACAAAACATGGGTTGATCCGCGGCAATGAATTACAGGCAGCGCATCACTACACCTACAGCTTTGAAGATACCGGAGCCGATGTGCATGCGGCAGGTATTAAAGTAGAGAATGGAAGCTACCGGTTTGATGTGGTCAATACCAAGTGGATAGTGAAAGATGTGGTATTGCACATGGGCGGCCTGCATAATATTGAAAACTGCATAGCAGCCATTACAGTGGCGAAACATATCGGTATCGATGACGAGAAGATCAAAGCCGCAGTTGCCGATTTTAAAGGCGTAAGGAGAAGGTTTGAATATGCGCTTAAGAATGAACAGCATGTTTTGATCGATGATTATGCACATCACCCCGAAGAGTTACGGGCATTACTTACTGGGGTGAAAAGTATTTTTGAAAAAGAGAAGATTGTATTGGTTTTTCAGCCCCATCTTTTCAGTCGCACTAAGGACCTGGCAGATGCATTTGCTCAAAGCCTTGATATGGCGGATGAAGTGATACTCCTGCCCATCTATCCTGCAAGGGAATTGCCGATGGAAGGGGTGACCAGCGAATTATTGCTGCATAAAATGACAATCGCTAATAAACAGGTGTTGGATAAAGAGGAAATGAAAGCATGGATGGGGGTACATCAACCCAAAATAATCGTAATGGCCGGAGCCGGAGATATTGATGCATTGGTTCAACCGGTAAAAGAATTGTTAGAAAATACATGAGCATGCGGAAGTATAACTGGAAAAAAATATTGATCCGGACAGTTTGGGTGATAGCGGGGATCGGCACGATCGTACTGCTGGGCGCCGCTATGCAGAAAAAAAATCAAAAAAAGTGTGCTGATATCAGGATCGAACTCACGGGTGTGGAGCGCCATATGTTCATTGATGAGAAGGATGTGCTGGATATTCTGAATGCAGCCGGAGCGGTAGCGGGAAACAAATTATCTGAACTAAACCTGCGCGCTATGGAAACCGTAGTGGAAAGAAACCCGTGGGTGAAGAATGCAGAAATGTTCCTGGACAATAATCATTTTCTTCAGGTAAAAATAGAAGAGCGCCAGCCCGTAGCCCGGGTTTTTACGCTGGGGGGCAGTTCCTTTTATCTTGACAGCGGGGCGATGCGGCTTCCATTAAGTGAAAAGTTATCTGCGCGTGTACCCATATTCACCGGTTTCCCTTCAGATAAAAAAATATTGGCTGGCCCCGATAGTGCATTGCTGAATAATATCGTTACACTAGGGCAATACATCATGGCCGATTCTTTCTGGATGGCACAGGTGGCACAGGTAGCTATTACCCCACAGTCAAATTTTGAACTGGTGCCTGTGATAGGCGACCACCTGGTGGCACTCGGTAATGCCGATGAACTGGATAGCAAATTCAAACGGCTTTACACTTTTTACCGGAAAGCCTGGTTGCAAAATGGGATCAACACGTATGAAAAATTAGATGTGCAATACCATAACCAGGTAGTGGCAGTGCAAAAAGGAACTACCAAAGCCAAAGTTGATTCTGCAAGGTCACTCGAGATCATACAGGCCTTATTGGCACAGGCAGAGGCTGGTTTATCTGACAGTATCAGTGTAAAGGAAATTCTCAAACCAGATATTCCAAAACCGCTAAAAGATTCAGACAGGATAATAAAGCCGGCAATGCCATTGATCAGGTCGGGCATCCATCCCATTATTAAAACAAATTCTACCACCATTACAAACAATAATACGAATACGAAAACGTTATCGAATGGGAAAAAACAGAAATCAGAGGATAAGAAACAATTCATACAAAAACCAGCGACAAGCGTTGGTCAGCCAAAAGCAGTGATGAAGAGGAATTAGTGAGTAGTGAGTGTGATTTTTACTCACCACTGATCACTCAACTACTCTGTAAAAAACACAACTATAGCAAACCGACACTATCACAAACAACTAAAACACACCATTTATGAATCACAATGAATCACCTATCATTGTTGGTCTTGACATCGGAACTACAAAAATAGCAGCCATTGCCGGGAGAAAGAATGAATATGGTAAGCTGGAGATCCTTGGTTTTGGCCGCGCCAACAGCAATGGTGTACAGCATGGCCAGGTCCTGAACATAGACCAAACCATCAAAGCAATCCAGCAGGCGCTGGAGAATTGTTATGAGAGTAATCCCGACCTGGAGATCACTGAAGTATATGTAGGTATCGCAGGTCATCATATCAAAAGCCTGCAGACACGCGGCGATATCGTTCGCCAGGATCCGGATACCGAGATTAAGCGCCCGGAAATTGAGCAACTGATCGCTAACCAGCGTAAAACTTTTATTCCTGCCGGCGACCAGATCATTGATGTGATCCCGCAGGATTTCCATGTAGATAATATCCAGAATATTAAGGATCCCGTGGGTTATAACGGGGTGAAAGTGGGCGCTAATTTTCATATCATCACCGGCGACAGGAACGCGATACGCAATATTAACCGCTCTGTTGAAAGAAGTGGCCTGACCACCAAGGACCTTGTATTACAGCCCCTGGCATCTGCCAGCGCTGTTATGAGCGATATAGATATGGAAGCCGGTGTGGCCATACTTGATATTGGAGGCGGCACCAGTGACCTGGCCGTTTTTTATGAAGGAATATTGAAACATACAGCCGTTATACCTTTTGGGGGCGAGAATATCACCCATGATATCCGTATGGGTCTGGGTGTATTAAAAAGCCAGGCGGAAGCCATGAAAGTACAGTTCGGCAGCGCTTTGGCCGATGAGGCTAAAACCAATGCCTACATCACCATCCCCGGGTTGAAGGGCATGCCTGCCAAAGAAATCAGTGTAAAAAACCTGGCGGGTATTATACAGGCGCGGATGAGCGAGATACTGGATTTTGTTACCTATCATTTAAAGCAGGTGGGACTTGACAGCCGCGCCCTGAATGGCGGTATTATTTTAACAGGTGGCGGCTCACAACTGAAGCACCTGATCCAGTTAACAGAATATACCACCGGACTGAATGCGCGCATCGGTTTACCGAATGAGCACCTTGCGCCAAATCATATAGATGAGTTAAAAAAACCCATGTACTCAACCTGTATCGGCCTGATCTTGAAAGGATACAGTGATTATGACCATAGGTACAAAGAGTTTACAGAGAAATTTAAAAAAGTGGAAGTGCCGAAAACACTGACTGTTCCCGGTGCCGACCTGCCAAAAGAGCCTGTTCCGGCTGCCAGGTCTGTTGATGTTTCGTTGAGAAAACAGAAGTTCTGGGATAAGTTCAAGAATAACCTGATAGACCTGTTTAAAGAAGAAGAAGACCAGGTGATAAAATAAATGTGTGCTTATTGCCGTTTGTATATGACCAGTCGAGTTTGAAACCCGTTAATTCACTAAAAAAAGTATGCTATGATTCATTTCGATCTTCCCAAACAAAAATCTTCCATCATCAAAGTATTGGGTGTGGGAGGTGGTGGAAGTAATGCTGTAAACTTCATGTTTGAACAGAATATCGAAGGTGTTGATTTTATAATCTGTAATACAGACGCCAAAGCGATAGAGCAAAGCAACATCCCTAATAAGATACAACTCGGGCCACACCTTACACAAGGATTGGGCGCGGGCGCCAATCCTGAAGTGGGCAAGAAAGCCACAGAGGAATCCCTCGAAGAGATTAAACGCATTTTGGAAGTGAACACTAAAATGGCGTTCATAACCGTGGGTATGGGTGGCGGAACCGGAACCGGTGGTGCGCCTATCATTGCACAGATCTGCAAAGAACTGGGCATTTTAACCGTAGGTATTGTTACCACACCTTTTGGTTTTGAAGGGCCGCGCCGCCACCAGCAGGCAGAAGAAGGTATCAGCCAGTTGAAACCTTATGTAGATACTCTCCTGGTGATTAGTAACGATAAATTGCGGATGCAGTACGGTAACCTGAAAATGAAAGAAGCATTCGGTAAAGCGGATAACGTATTAGCTACCGCTGCCAAATGCATCACCGATATCATTAACAGCCGCGGCCATATCATTGTTGATTTTGCGGATGTATGTACCGTAATGAAGAATGGCGGTGTCGCTATTTTAGGTAAAGCTGAAGTGGAAGGCGAAGACAGGGCACAACGTGCCATTGAAGAGGCATTAACCTCGCCTTTGCTGAATGATAACGATATCAAAGGCGCTAAATGGATCCTCATCAACATTAACAGTGCAGAAGGCCAGCATGAATGTACCATGGATGAGCTTGATACCATAAATAATTACCTGCGCATGCAAGCCGGCGAGTATACCGATGTGATTGTGGGCATGGGTTATGACAGTACACTGGACAAAAAGATAGGTATTACTTTAATAGCAACCGGTTTCGAACATAAAGATCCATTTAACAAACCGGCTATTGTAAAAAAAGCAGAACCGGAAACCGAAAAGATATTAATGGTATTGGGCATGGAAACGAATGAACCCAAACTAACTGCACCGGAAACACCAGCGCCGGTTATTCAGGAAATAACGCCGGTTGTGGAGGAAAAGGATCCGTTTGCCCCAAGCTTGCATGAGCCTTTGCCACTGGAAGAGATGCTCAGTATTTTTGGCAGGCATACTCCTGCCACAGCTCTACGGGTTGCGGAAGAGCAGCCTGCAGAAAAAGAATCCATGGTATTACAGTTTGAATTGAGTACGGAAATAACCCAGGATGTAAAAGTAGAGCTGCCGGTAGAAGAAGAACCTGTGCCAAAATCTGCGATAGAAGAAATGATGGATTTCCGCATTAGCGAAACACCAACACAGCCGGTTACTGTGTATGCAGGCTTATTAAGCAAGCCATCTAATATTTATGCAGAACCGGAAACAAAACCACAGGTGGCCACTGTTGTTGAAAAGAAACAACCCGAACCACAGCCAACCATAGAATTGGAGCTGCTCAAAGCCGAGGAATCCAAGATGCAGTTAGTAATGAAAGACCATGTTGCACCGGTTACCGCCCAGGCAGAACCACAGGCATCTTTCATAGATGATTCCATGATGGATGAAGTGG
>JBKJPR010000079.1:0-3351 GCA_046594275.1 Sediminibacterium sp. | reverse complement strand
AATTGAGTTTACTGAAGGAAAAGCCTTTCGCAACATTCAATGTATTCAGGTTCTCCACTCTCAAAAACCCTTTAAAGCTCTTGATACGAAAATGCAGGAAGGCATTGATATCCGGCCGGTTACTGATGGTACCCACATTCTGGAGAAAGTATTGGCCCAAGAAAGGGGAATAGTTATCTGCCTTATAACCTGTATTGTACCTGATCTCAATGCCTGTTGACAAAAACAGGTTAGTGGAGAAATTACCTTCGAAAGCAATACGGTTGCGGGTTAACAGGAAGGGCAGGTTCACAGGTGGTTGACCGGTGGTTTGCTGGATATGTATTTCGGTGTACAAGTTCCAGTGCCCGGATAAATGGAATTTTTTTTCTGCATTCAAGTGCAGTACATTGAATAAAGTGGCTTCCTGTTTCGCAGAAAAAAAACTGTCGAAATACATATAATTGCTCACAGCAAAATATTCGCCACCAAATTTCCATCCATTTCGCGGGTTCTCATACAACGCAAACAAGCGAATGATATTCTCCTTGCCATAACTGATCCTGTTCTTTATCGGGAAACGGCTGAGTGAATTAAGTATGAATGAAGGCGAACGGTTCACATTCTGGAAACCCACATTAAGATAACCGAGTTTCGTGCCCAATAATCTTTTCATACTTATATATGCTGCATAATCCCCTGTATTTTCTCCGTTAAGATATAACTGACCGGTTGCTTCAATATCCCATACCTGGTTCCTTGTACGGTTCCGGTATTCACCCAATGCATACACATTGTAGTAACTTTTGGTTAGTACTGTATCATCAAACCTTCCCGTTAGGTTCTGCAACGCTATCCCTGCTTTTAAGAACTGGCCCTGGTTTTGTTTCTCGGGGAATGAGATGAGGCTGAATTCATTGGTGATATCCTTCCAGGCATCTTTAAAACTGAGGGTATCTTTTGGAATAGAATAATTGAAATAATTTTTATACCGCGGAGTATCTGCAAAATAATCAAAGAAATGATAACTGCTTTGTGTTAGCCGGAAACTGTGTTCTATCCTGAGCCTGGGATAGAAAAGTTTGTATGTTATAGAATCTGTTACCAGCGAATCCTTGGTGCCAATGTCAAAATGATGGCGAAAAAAAACAGTAGATCCCTTATATGTGTTACCGGTGCTGACATTTGTATTAAATGGATTACGCAGTGCCGCCCCGGGTTTTCCCAATCTTGTTTCCAATTCATAAGGATCATTCAATGCGAGGCTGTCCAGTTTTTTTACATCTTTTAATCCACCGTTCTCGGAGGAAGCGCTTTTATTGGAAAAAAAGACCAGGAACGCCTCATATTTTTTATTCAATGTCTGGTAATGCGAAGTGAACCGGAAATTATTCTGGCTGGCATTCTGGTTCTTCAGGTTACCGGGTGCATTGCTGAAGCGGTATTCTATCGAAAAATTAAAATTACTTTGCCTGTTCTGTGTATGTACCACATTAATTAACTGCTCTGCTTTACTGCCCAGCACATAAGCCAGTTCCGTATAAGGCCTGGTGGTCTGATAGAATTTCGTATTCTCCAATGTGAAATTATAAATATCGTACGCGTGAAACCCTGCATCAAACCCGGCTTTCATGCGTGGATTGAATAAAAAGGATTGCGATGCTGTCCCGTAATTACCAAGGGTATGGTAATAATAAGGCAAGGGGAAGCGGGTAGTGAAATCATTAATGGATGAATCGATCGTACGAAGGCGGGTTGAATCGAAATAATGATAGAAAATGGTGATGGAATCTATATTCCGGTCCCGCCGTTGCAGGGAATCGTTACCGCTGGTTTTCCTAATGGGCCTGCCCTGGCCGTCGTAGGTCATATTGCCCGTGTTTTGCGGTATCGGGGGCAATTGTCTTCCCCGGGTCTGCGCCAACAACTGCACATGACCCACCAGTAACAGGATAAAAATGATCAGTATGTTTTTCCCTAACGATATCCGCATACCTGGAAATGTGTTGTAAAATAAAACTAAAGCTGCTTAGGTGGAGTTAAAAGTTTGGGGTTTGGAGTTTGGGGTTTGGAGTTAAAATGCACCGAACACCAGACTCCCAACTCCTGACTTCAGACTATAAGGATTTAAGCAGTTCTGTGAATAACAAGGTCAATTTCGGTTCTGCATCCTTAGCTGCCTGCAATACTTCTGCATGGGTGATTGCATTTTCTTCTTCGCGGATACCGATATCGGTGATCACGCTCATGGCAAATACCTGCATGCCGCAATGAATGGCAGCAATGGATTCCTGCACGGTGCTCATACCTACGGCATCTCCTCCCAGCAGATGAATTAGTTTATACTCTGCACGGGTTTCAAATGTGGGACCGGTAACGCCTGTATACACACCTTGTTTTAATTCTATATCATTCTGTTTAGCGATCTTCTGTACTTTCTGGATCAGCGCCTTGCTGTAGGGTTCACTCATATCCGGGAACCGGGTACCAAGTTTTTCCTCATTCTTTCCCAAGAGGGGATTTTCAGTAAACAGGCTGATATGATCATTAATGATCATCAGGTCACCGATCTTAAAATGCGGGTTGACACCACCTGCGGCATTGGATAATAAAAGTGTTTGCACACCCAGTAAACGCATCACCCTTACTGGGTAAGCTACCTGCTGTGGCGTATAGCCCTCATAATAGTGAAAACGGCCTCCCATTACCCATACTTTCTTACCACCCAGTTCGCCAAAGATCAGTTTACCCTTATGGCCTTCCACCGTACTCACCGGAAAATGTGGGATATCGTTATAAGAGATCTCCTTCTCAATTACAATATCATTAGAAAGATTACCCAGGCCGCTGCCTAAAATGATTCCGATAGAAGCTTCGCCGTTAACCTGCTGGCGGATAAAATCCACAGTTTCCTGTAATTGTTGCATGGTTTGAGACATATGCTGAAATTAAGTTGGCAAATATAAAGGTGAATGGGCAATAGTGGGTGGTGAGTAGTCAGTGGTGAGTGCCCACCTTCTCACCATCACCCCCAAGAAAAAAGGCCATCCAGCTTGGCTGAATGACCTTATAGTAGGTTAAGAAAGTTTAGAGTTAACTTAAACGTTTAACGTTAACGGCATTTAAGCCTTTACGTCCTTCTTGTACATCAAATACCACTTTGTCATTTGCTTCGATCTGGTCGATCAGGCCGTTAGCGTGTACAAAAGTTTCTTTGCTGGAATCATCATGCTTAATAAATCCAAAACCTTTTTCTTCGTTAAAGAACTTTACAGTTCCTGTAATTTGTGTGTCCATTTGTAAAATTTGTAAATTTAATTAAGGCGCAAAGATAGCTCCAAAACGATTACTATCCTAATAAAAATCAAAGTT
>JBKJPR010000010.1:0-3111 GCA_046594275.1 Sediminibacterium sp. | reverse complement strand
TCCTGCTTACTGCCTGTGGCGGCAGGCAGCAGGATTACCCCAAAGCCGAGAATGGCCTGGATGCAGGCAGAGAGTTTATCGGCGCCTGCTTACAGGGAGATTTCAGGAAAGCCGGATTTTTTATGTTGCCGGGCGAAAAGAATACCCGAAAACTAAAAGAAATAGAAAACGCATACAGGAAAAAAGATAAAGAAGGAAGACAGAATCTCAGGACTGCCTCCATTAACATCAGTGAAGTATCGGATATTGATTCGGCGACTACACTCATTTCATACAGTAACTCCTTTGATAAATTTCCACAAACGATACGGGTTGTCAAACAAAACGACAGTTGGCTGGTAGATCTTACTCATAAAAATAACCCTGTTCCCTAATGCTGGTAAAAATATCATACTGGTAGGTTTTGGCGGGATGATCGGCTCGGTATTGCGCTACCTTGTGTCCCAGTTTATCAGGCAGGAGAGTTTTCCTTATGCTACCTTCACGGTAAATATTATCGGGTCATTGCTAATAGGTATCATTATGGGTGTGGCTTCGAGGGAGGAAGGTTTTACCAACTGGCGCTTATTCCTGGCAACGGGCATCTGCGGGGGTTTTACCACGTTCTCCGCCTTTGCCTGGGAAAATTTACAGTTACTGAACCAGCAGCGCTATGGAAGTTTTTTACTGTACACAGGTGGATCCCTGGTTGTAGGATTAGTAGCAGTGACGATTGGCTTTTGGTTAACTAAATAACAACAAGATTATGCAGCAAACAGTAAATCATCCATGGCACGGCGTTTCTTACGGTGAACATGCACCCAGGATTGTAAATGCGATCATAGAAATACCGCAGGGATCGAGGTGTAAATACGAGATTGATAAACCCAGTGGGTTACTTCGCCTGGACAGGGTGATCTTCTCTTCTTTTTACTACCCTATCAATTATGGTTTTATTCCGCAAACCTATGGAGGAGATAAAGATCCATTGGATATATTGGTGATCACCTCCTTACCGGTACAACCCCTCACTTTAATGGAAGCTAAAGTGGTAGGGGTTATGCAGATGATTGATGGTGGCGATCCCGATGATAAGATCATTGCTGTAGCAGCCACTGACCCTGGCGTAAATCATTATAACAATATTGAAGAATTACCCAAGCATTTCTTTGATGAATTGCGGCATTTCTTTGAAGAGTATAAAAAACTGGAGAATAAAACCGTGGTAGTGGAAGATTTCGGCGACAAGGCCCAGGCTCTCCGCATCATTGAAGAAGCCATTGCATTTTATAAAGTAACCTTTCTCAAATAATATTGGGAAATTTTGAAATTGTAAAATTTTGAAATTACAATATTCCTTACCTAACCTTCAACTTCGCCATTCCAAAATTCATATCATGAGTACAATAACCATTCTTTTACTCCTCTTTGTAGGATTAGCCGCTGGTTTTTTAAGTGGACTGATTGGTATCGGTGGTGGTATAATCATTGTTCCAGCCCTGGTGATTTTCCTTGGCTTTTCCCAGAAACTGGCACAAGGCACATCCCTTGGTATATTGCTATTGCCCGTTGGCATACTGGCGGTACTGCAATATTATAAACAGGGTTACCTGAATGTGAACTATGTAGCCGTTATAGCCATCGCATTTGTATTGGGCAGCTTCCTGGGCAGCAAACTGGCTCTCTCACTTAGTGATGAAAAAATGAAGAAGATATTTGCGGTTATTTTACTGGTCATAGCGGTAAAAATGCTGTTCTTTGACAGCAGCAAATCCAGACAGCCAAAAGATCCTATCGCTTCTTCCACAAATATTCAACAATCCACTGACTGAAACGGGTAAAATCGCCCCTCATCCTTATCTTTGCCAAAAATCTACTGCATGGAAGCAAAACAATCTACAGGTAAATATTGGGTACTTTGTTTTTTATGGCTGGCCATTATGATCGCCCTGCTTATTTTTTACCGCCAGTTCTTCTGGCTGGCATTACCTGGTACGGCTACTTATTTTGCCAAGGCGATGAATATCATGTAAATCTCTAAACTGATTCATAGAGAAAAGCAACTCCGCGGGGTTGCTTTTCTGTTAAGGGTATCTCTTAATGATCCGTAGTGTATGTGTTCTTTCCCCGGTATCGCTATTTACTATCCCCATATTATCTATCTTATCGATCCGCACTTTCCCGGAAGCATGGATAATGGTTCCGGGGTTCAGTAACAGTCCTACATGGGTGATGCGCCCTTCTGCATTGTCAAAAAAAGCAAGGTCGCCGCATTGTACTTCCTGGAGAAATCCCACCACTTCCCCTTCTGTTGCCTGCTGGTAAGCATCGCGGGGCAATGGCTTATTGAAGAACCGGAACAACTGCTGCACATACCCGCTGCAATCGATACCGAAAATAGAACGGCCTCCCCATAAATAAGGTGTATTCAGGTATTGTATGGCCAGCTTACTTAGTATTTCCGCCTCAAATTTTACCTGGGAGGGGTCCCATGTTTTTCCCTGGTATGAAAAGCTAAATTTGCCGATCTGTGCAGCGCCCTTGTGTAACATATCAAGTGAACTGCCGAGGGAAAGTTGCATGGGATAACCATTAAAATCAATAGTGGATATCCATTCGGCGCTTAATTGCTTGTAACAGGCTGCCTGCGGAGTTTCAATCACTGTTAACTGGCTTAACTGGCACCAGCCCTCATAGCCATCATGCAAACCGCGTAGCCTGGTAAAGTCTTTGCTTTTCTCCAGCACTTCAGCAACTTCGCCGAACAGCAACTGGCTGACCATTTCAGAACGGTGCGCGGCCTCTTTGCGCATAGGGCTTACAGGAACGATACATACAACAAGGTCCATACTTCCAATTTGCAGTCAAGATATGGAATTTTACAGGTATGGCATCTATACAGAAAATGCTTTATTTTCAGGAAGTGAGCAAGGACAGATACGAACATATTACCGATAGCGAACTGTTAGAAAAATTCTACAGCGATCATGATAACCAATGGCTGGGCATGGTATTGCAACGATATACGCTTCTCTTGCTTGGTGTATGCATGAAATACCTGAAAAATGAGGAAGAAGCGAAGGATGCAGTACAACAGATATTCCTCAAAGCGATTACAGAACTGGGAAAATA
>JBKJPR010000494.1:0-2907 GCA_046594275.1 Sediminibacterium sp. | reverse complement strand
AGAATATTGAGAAGCAAATCATCGCTACGTTTCTTTTGCTTTTCAACTTCTTTCTTTTCCGCAACTACTTCAGCCGTTCTTATTTCAACTGTATGTTCCAGTTTTTCTTTTTCCATTAGCAAGCTGCGTTCACGCCATTTTACAAAAACTCTTAAAGCAAAAAGAAATAACAGAGCATACACCGTGTACGCCCAAAAGGTGCGGTACCAGGGTGGTAACACTTTAAAGGTGTAAACTATTGGCTCTGACCAAACCCCATTTCCTCCCTGTGCTTTGAGTTTAAAGGTATAAGTTCCTTCGATAATGTTACCAAAGTTTGCATTGCTTTTGTTGGTAACCGGACTCCATTCTTTGTCGTAACCTGCCAACATATATTGATATTTAACCAAAAATGGTCTGGATGTTTCAATTGCTGCAAACTCGAACGCTATTTTGTTATGCTCATAGGGCAGAACCAAATTTTCAGGCAGAGGATAAAATTTGGTGATGCCATCAAATTGAATACTTCCAAACCGTTTTAGTACTGAATCGTTTTCAGGTGCTGAAAGGGTTTTTCCATAAGCTAAAAATTCCTGCAATAAGGCTGTTGTGCTGTCCTGAATGTTTTTCCTTATACCCTTGGCTTGCAGATTATACCAGCAAATATTTTCATCCTTCACCTTTATGGATTGTATAACTACAGTCGGTAGTTCCGTATTCTTTTTCAATGCGGCATAATCAAACTGCACCAAAGCGGTTTTTTCGGAGCCTGTAGCTGCCCAAATAATCCCTTTGCTATCTAAATACATACTATTTTGCCCCACATTCACATCCTTAAGCGGAAAGCCGGTATTAGAGTTGAATATCTCGATATCGGTCAATTTTGAATAGTCTTCTAATAAGTTAAACAGGGTGATGCCTAAATTAGTCCCTACAGCAATTTTACCGTTGGGCATTTGCTTCACTTGCGTAACAAAATTATCAGGCAACCCGTCTCCGATTTTATAGCTCTTAAATAATTTATCTGAATTGCTAACTTTGCCCTTGTACCGATAGCTATCGGGATTGTGATTATTTTCGGAAAACTTCTTCTTTAACCTCTCTGCATTTAAAATGCTTAAGCCCTCATGAGTGCCGAACCAAAGGTTTCCGGATTTATCTTTGGAGATGCTCCAAACAGTATTATTTGCCAACCCTTGAGCAGTGGTAAAATTGGTAAAGGATTTCCCGTCATATTTACTCACACCACCGCCATCCGTGCCGAACCAAAGGTTTCCGGATTTATCTTCGGAGATGCTCCAAACAGTATTATTTGCCAGCCCCTGAGTGGTGGTAAAATTGGTAAAGGATTTCCCGTCATATTTACTCACACCACCGCCATCCGTGCCGAACCAAAGGTTTCCGGATTTATCTTCGATGATGCTCCTAACGGTATTATTTGCCAGCCCCTGAGTGGTGGTAAAATTGGTAAAGGATTTCCCGTCATATTTACTTACACCACCGCCATCAGTTCCGAACCAAAGGCTTCCTGTTTTATCTTGTGAGATGCTCCATACAGTATTATTTGCCAGTCCCTGAGCAGTGGTAAAATTCGTAAATGATTTTCCATCATATTTACTCACACCTCCGCCATCAGTGCCGAACCAAAAGTTTCCGGTTTTATCCTCAAAGATGCTCCAAACATTATTATTTGCCAGTCCCTGTGCGGTAGTAAAATTAGTAAAGGATTTCCCTTCATATTTACTCGCACCCCCTCCGTCAGTGCCGAACCAAAGGTTTCCGGATTTATCTTCGGTTATGCTCCATACATTATTATTTGCCAACCCTTGAGCAGTGGTAAAATTGGTAAAGGATTTCCCGTCATATTTACTCACACCACCGCCATAAGTGCCAAACCAAAGATTTCCTGTTTTATCTTGGGAGATGCTCCAAACATTATTATTTGCCAACCCCTGAGCGGTGGTAAAATTGGTAAAGGATTTCCCGTCATATTTACTCACACCACCGCCTAAAGTACCGAACCAAAGGTTTCCGGATTTATCTTCGGTGATGCTCAAAACATTATTATTTGCCAGCCCTTGAGCGGTGGTAAAATTGGTAAAGGATTTGACAAGTAATCCATTTTTATCTTTTTTAAGGTCTTGTTGATGGCTTAACGGAACTTTCTTTCCTCTTTGAATGGCTTCAAAGCGATTCCCGTCATATTTGCTCACACCACCGCCATCAGTGCCGAACCAAAGGTTTCCGGTTTTATCTACGGTGATACTCCAAACATTATTATTTGCCAGCCCTTGAGCGGTGGTAAAATTTGTAAAGGATTTCCCGTCATATTTACTCACACCACCGCCATCAGTAGCGAACCAAAGTTTTCCGGATTTATCTTCGGTGATGCTCAAAACATTATTATTTGCCAGCCCTTGAGCGGTGGTAAAATTGGTAAAGGATTTCCCGTCATATTTACTCACACCACCGCCCCCGGTGCCAAACCAAAGGCTTCCGGTTTTATCTTCGATGATGCTCCTAACGTTATTATTTGCCAACCCCTGAGTAGTGGTAAAATTGGTAAAGGATTTCCCGTCATATTTACTCACACCACCGCCTAAAGTACCGAACCAAAGGTTTCCCGCTCTATCCATTACAGAGCAACTTATGGCATCCAAGGGAAGCCCGTTGTCGGTCGTAAAATTAGTAAAATTGGAGTTGCCGCCATTTCCCATAATAAAAGGCCTGCCTTCGGAATCTAAAATGGGTTCGCCTTTTTGGTTTTGTAAAATTGCAAGGGTTTTATTTATAGGGGACTCCAACTTTATCTTTGTTACTTCTCCTTTGGAGTTGGTTTTGGAATAAGAACTTCCGGCCCTGATTGGAACTGTCACTGTTACGGGTATAGGCATACTTTCCAAAGAAATGGTTTGGGGTTGCAGGCTG
>JBKJPR010000481.1:0-3935 GCA_046594275.1 Sediminibacterium sp. | reverse complement strand
TTCTTTTGCAGTAGCAACCATCATTTTCTTTGCTACTTTTTTTTCAGGAGCGGGTGCTTTTATATTTTTCGCAGATAATGCGCTCAGTTCACCTGGTTTATATACCTTATCTACTCTATCAACTTCCCCGACAACATGCCCATTCTGTAAAACAGTTCCTGTTATACAGAATGGGCATGTTGTGGGGGGAGTTAATAGTGTAGATAAGGTATATAAACCAGGTGAATTGAGCGCATTATCTGCGAAAAATATAAAAGCACCCGCTCCTGAAAAAAAAGTAGCAAAGAAAATGATGGTTGCTACTGCAAAAGAAAAAAAAACCGCTATCAAAAAAGCGGCGGTTAAAAAAGTTAGTCTAACCAAAAAGGCGACTGTTTTGAAAGGTGTAAGAAAGATTATTTTCCAGGTTAAGTTTCATACAGATTACGGCCAGGATCTTTTTATAATGGGTGATCATCCTTTACTGGGTAATAATGTAACGGAGAATGCACTCGCTATGCATTATTTTGATGAGGAACATTGGTTCTTGGTACTCGAGCTTGATGATTCGGTTATGGATGCAGCTATCACATATAACTATATTCTTAGGAACGCCGATGGTACCATCAACTACGATTGGGGCAACGATAAAGTGTTCCATCCCGCCAAAATCAAAGCGCAGGAACTGGTATTTATGGATGCCTGGAACCATGCGGGGTATTATGAGAATACATTTTATACAGAACCCTTTTCACAGGTGTTACTGAAATCCAATCATACCCAGGTAAAATTCAGTTCACCGAAAACCACCACACATATCCTGAAAGTAAAAAGCCCTTTATTGGCACAGGGACAAACTTTGTGTGTGTTGGGCAGTTGCAATTCATTAAGTAACTGGGATACAGCGAAACCCGTTTTGATGAGCAGGGCAGCCGGTGAAGATTTTTATACCGTGGCTTTGAATTTTACTAAAGAAACTTTCCCTATTGCTTATAAGTATGGGGTGTACGACACGGTAGACAAACAATATATACAGTATGAACATGGAAATAACCGCGTGTTACATGATGCAGGGAAAGCAAATCGTAGAACCGAACTGAATGATGGTTTTGCTGTTCTCCCCAATAATACCTGGAAAGGTGCAGGTATGGCCATTCCTGTTTTTAGTTTGCGGAGTGAGAAAAGTTTTGGTATCGGAGAATTCACGGATCTGAATTTGGTGGTTGACTGGGCCCGGAAGGCGGGATTAAAAATGATACAGGTATTGCCGATCAATGATACTACCGCTACCCATACCTGGGCGGATTCTTATCCCTATGCAGCGATTTCTGCATTTGCTTTACATCCCGTATACCTGAATCTTGAAAAATTGACGGGTTCAGGTAGTAGAAAACGGTTACAGGAATTAGAAAAGGAGCGACTTCGTTTAAATGCGCTGGAAGCAGTGGATTATGTGGCGGTTGCAAAGATAAAATCGGATTATATTGAAGAGATCTATCAAGAAACCGGCCATGCTGTATTACAATCAACTGATTACCGGCAGTATTTTGAACAGAATAAACACTGGCTGGTTCCCTATGCAGCTTTTTGTTACCTGAGGGACCAGTTTGGAACAGTGGATTTCAGTACATGGCCCGCGTACAAAAATTATAAAGTAACTGAGATTGAAGCATTAACAGCGGCGGGTACTGAAAACTATACCAACATTGCGTTATATTATTTCATCCAGTATCATTTGCACCTGCAACTCAAAGATGCCTATGCTTATGCGCATGCTAATGGCATTATCGTGAAAGGAGATATTGCCATTGGTGTGTACCGCCATGGAGCAGATGCCTGGCAGAATCCCGAATTATACCACCTCGATTTTCAGGCGGGTGCGCCACCTGATGATTTTGCAGTAAAGGGGCAGAACTGGGGCTTTCCCACTTATAACTGGCAGCGAATGCGTGAAGATGGATTTGCGTGGTGGAAGCAACGCTTTGAGCAGATGAGTTATTATTTTGATGCTTTCCGTATCGATCATATACTTGGGTTCTTCCGTATATGGAGTATTCCGGTGGATGCTGTTGAAGGAATCATGGGCTATTTTGTTCCCGCCATTCCTGTCCACATTAATGAATTCAACAGCCAGGGCATATGGTTCGATTATTACCGTTATATGAAACCGTATATCACTGAACATGTATTATGGGAAGTCTTTGGTTATGATAATGAACTGGTAAAAAGTATGTTTCTGAAGTATGATGGATTTGGCAATTACATGCTAAAGTCAGAATACAGCACACAACGGTTGGTAGAGGCACATTTTAGCTCACTGGAGCAGGATGAACACCATGCCAGAATACAGCAGGGATTGTATGACCTGATCAGTAATGTTATTTTATTCGAAGCAGAGAACGGGGATGGTATGCAATTTCATTTCCGTTTTGGGATGGAAGGCACTTCTTCTTACCGAAACCTGGAAACCGGCACACAACAACAATTGAAGGAGCTTTATGTGAATTATTTCTTCCGCCGCCAGGATGATTTCTGGATGAATGAAGCGTTGCAGAAATTACCTGCCTTAAAGCGTGAAACGAATATGCTTGTGTGTGGTGAAGACCTGGGATTGGTCCCTTCCTGTGTGCCGGACGTGATGCGGCAACTGGGTTTGCTGAGCCTCGAGATACAACGTATGCCAAAGGATCCGCAAAGAGAATTCTTTCATCCCAATGATGCACCTTATTTGAGTGTTGTTACTCCTTCCACCCATGATATGAGTACCATTCGCGGTTGGTGGGAAGAAGACAGGGAAAGGATACAGCGATTCTATAACCATGAACTCGGCCAGGGGGGGGGAGCGCCCCTGTATTGCGAATCCTGGATCAATAAAGCGATCGTTATACAACACCTTTATTCACCGGCCATGTGGAGCGTGTTCCAGTTGCAGGACCTGTTGGGTATGGACGAACAGTTGCGACGCGATAACCCCAATGATGAACGCATCAATGTCCCCGCCAATCCCAAACATTACTGGCAATACAGGATGCATATTAGTTTAGAAACCCTGGCAGCGTCAACTGAATTTAATAATGAATTGAAAATGTTAATTAGAGCCGGTAGCAGATAACCAGTTGAAGAGATGAACAAGGAACAGATGAACAAGTAAGCAAGGAAGCAAGGAACAGGAAAACAAGGAAAAAGAAACAGTGAGAGGAAGACTCAACAATCCTTGTCTGCCGACAGGCACGCTTGTTCACCTGTTCAACATTCTTCTTGCTTACCTTTGCGGTAATCTTAAAAAAAACAGGATTTGAAACTTACATATCGCCCGCAAAACCTTTCATTCGAATACCCTTTCACCATTTCAAACGGCCGTACCAAAACACACCAGCCTTCTTTACTGGTGGCACTGGAACTTGGGCCTTTTGTGGGTTTTGGAGAAGCGCCTGCGATTGCCTATTACCAGGTAACGGTTGAACAAATGATCGCCGACCTGGAAGCAAAGAAAGCGATGGTTGAAAAATTTGCGTTCACAGAGCCAGAACGTTACTGGCACTACCTGCACCATTTATTTCCGAATAACCCCTTCCTTGTATGCGCATTGGATATGGCAGCCTGGGACATGTATGGCAAGATGAAAGCAAAGCCACTGTATGAACTTTGGGATACACCATGGGAGAACACGCCTGCTACCGATTACACAATCGGTATTGATACCATAGATAAAATGGTGGCTAAAATGAAAGCCAGACCATGGCCCATTTACAAAATCAAACTGGGTACGAATGAGGATATACAGATCGTGGAAGCGCTTCGCCGGCACACAGATGCAGTGCTGCGAATTGATGCAAATGCAGGATGGACAGTAGAAGAAGCACTTGAAAAAATTCCGCAACTGGCAGCGCTCGGCGTTGAGTTCATTGAACAGCCTTTGGCCAGAGATGATTGGGAGGGCATGAAAATATTATTTG
>JBKJPR010000368.1:0-3330 GCA_046594275.1 Sediminibacterium sp. | reverse complement strand
GTCTTCATCTGACACCGGCATTTCCTGCCCCTGCTGCGAAGCTGAATAGGTGCCGTTCTTAGTCATTTGTTTCATAACAGCCATACCACCCATACTGATGGACTGCACAAAATTATTGGGCAACACATATTTTTGTGAAAAGCTGAGGCTTTGGCCCATTACGCTTGCCGTGCCGTTCATTTCCACATCTTTGACAACACTTATAGCAGCTTCCCCACCCTGTGCTTCCACGCTTTTTTGTAAAATACTTTCTGCGGTAACAGTCGCAGCTATTTTTTTTGTACTCGGTGCGGCTATCTCATTACCATATACATCAAAGTATTTTACTTCTCCATATCTGTCAAGTCCTTTGGATATCTCTTTTGCATTTCCCACGATTACGATATGCATGTTACCGGGCTGTACCATTTTGTTGGCCATTGTTTTTACGGAGGCATTATCTACAGTGGCCAGGTTTCGGAGGTAATTCTGGTAGTAGTCTTTTGGCAGACCATACCGTGCCACATTCAAAGCGAAATTGGCAATGGTAGCCGGGCTTTCAAGCGAACGTGCAAAGCTTCCACTCATTTCATTTTTTGTCCGGCTCACATCTTCACTGCTTACTTCTTCAGCGCGTATCCGGTTAAATTCGTACAGGAACTGCCCGATAGCACTATCCGTTTTTTCATTACGGACAGATGCACTCGCTGTAAAATTACCTACCAGTTTATCCGATTTGATCTGCGAATAGGCCCCATACGTGAAGCCATGTTTTTCACGGAGGTTCTTATACAATCGTCCCGATGAACCATTACCCAGCAGGTTATTCATCACCGATGAAGGAATGGCATCGGGGGCGCCTGGCTTCAATTGGATAGGTGTAACTATATTGATCACGCTTTGTACAGAACTGGGCCTGTCTACAATGGCAATATAGGTTTTGGCTGGCGCTTTTGGCGCAACAAAAGAAGGGTTAGGCACATTGCCTTTTTGCCAGTTGCCAAAATGCGTTTGGGTGAGCTTTTTAGCTTCATCAACAGTGATATCTCCCACAAAGATCAAGTATGCAATATTGGGTTTCCAATAAGTGTTGTAGTATTTTTTGATATCATCAACGGTAACTTTTTTAGCGGTCTCTTCTGTCTCCACTTCACCATAAGGATGATCTTTCCCATATACCAGTCTGCTTACCACGTTAGCGGCAATAGCATTGGCATCTTCTTTATTCTGCGCCAGACCTGATAATTCCTGCCTGCGGATTTTCTCCAGCTCATCTGCCGGGAATGAAGGGCGCAAAGCGATATCAGCCATTAACCCGAAAACTTTTGGAAAATTATTTTTTAAGGAAAATGCATTTACGCTGCGGGCAGAAGCGCTGATAGTGGCACCCAGATAATCGATCTCTTCATCCAACGTGGCTTTATTCATTTTGCTCGTACCTCTGCGGAACAGTTCACCCGCCATACTGATCATACCTATTTTATCACCTTCAAGGATCGCTTCCCGTTCAATGGTTAAGGTGGCAGATACCCGGGGCAGTTTGGTGTTAGGAACAACAAACACTTTCAACCCATTGGGCAATACAAAAGATGCGGGCTCTCCCACTTTAATAACCGGCGCCGGACCGGGTTTGGGCGCTTTTGTTCTGTCTACCTGTGCCAATAATGTAACAGGCAGCGCTATCAATAGGGAAAGAAATATTTTTTTCATGGTCATACTGTTTAAAATAAAATGGATCGGTTTCATCAACGGCTGGCTTACTTTTTAGACCCTTTGGGTACATAATAGAGGGTTACCCGGTTATCTTTGTTCAGGTATTTTTTAGCCACATTCATCAGGTCCTCACGGGTTACTTTATTGTAACGGTTAATCTCTGTGTTAATGAGATTGGCATCCCCGAAATAAACCTGATAATTGGCCAGTGTTTCTGCGATACCAGCCATAGTTGAATTCCGGGTTACAAAGTCCGTAGTAATCTGGTTTCTTACTTTTACAAATTCCCTCTCATTTACAAGTTTATTTTTAACACCATCTACTACTACCTGTATCTCTTTCTCAAGATCTTCCGGTTTCACATTCATGTTGGCTATACCGAAGGTGATGAAAAGGCCTGCATCTTCCAGCGCATAATTAAAAGCGCCTGCCTGCACCGCCAGTTGTTTTTCATCCACGATCGCTTTATTGAGGCGCGATGAATTGCCACCTGATAAAAGCGTTGACAATACATTAAACGCATAATACTCATCACTACCCTGTTTAGGGGAACGGTAAGCCTGCACCACGGCGGGTAACTGAATATTGTCTTCGATCACATCCCTTACTTCGCCACCTAAAGCAGGTTCCGTTACGGCTGGGCGTGGAATAGGCTTGGTTCCTTTTGGTATAGAACCGAAATACGCTTCGATCTGTTGTTTTACCTGCGGGATATCAATATCACCGGCAATACTCAGTACACAGTTATTGGGGACATAAAACGTCTTATAAAAATCAATAAAATCCGAAAGCCTGGCGCGGCTCAGGTGTTCAAGGCTGCCGATCGGTTGCCAGCGGTAGGGATGTACGATAAAGGCCCTTTTAAATATCTCGCCTATAATGGTACCATAAGGCTGGTTATCGATACGCTGGCGCTTTTCTTCTTTTACCACTTCTTTTTGTGTGTTCACACCCACATCTTCGATTTTGGCGTGCAGCATCCGCTCACTTTCCAGCCATAAGCCCAAGGCATACTGGTTACTGGGAAAAAGTTCAAAATAATAGGTCCTGTCCTGCGAAGTATTCGCATTGTTGTAACCGCCTGCATTCGATGTGTACTTATCAAAATCACCACGCTTTACATTATCGCTTCCTTCAAACATCAGGTGTTCAAAGAAATGGGCGAAGCCGGTACGGGCAGTATCCTCATTTTTGGATCCCACATGGTACAGCGCTGATACAGCCACTACCGGCGCAGACCTGTCTTGGTGAAGGATAACAGTCAGTCCATTGGGCAAACTATATTTTTCAAAGGCAATTTTAGGAGCCTGTGCCACCAGAGCCGTGCTGAGCAAAAGGGTAGCGGGCAGTATCTTTAACCATTTTATCATAAACTTATTTTTTGTGATTGGATTCAGGCATGCAATATGCAAAAAGAAACAGGAATTCAGGTTTTTTTGCAGTTTAAAAATGCATAAAAATGAAAACCGGTAAAAATCACCCGTATTTGTACACTAAACCATTGCTGTAACTAATGGAAGACTATCCATTGAGGCGGGAAGCCATTGAATACCCTTATCTTTTTTAAACCAGGTCAATTGTCGTTTAGCATACTGGCGGGTATTGATTTGAATTTTTGTGACCGCCTGCTCCAGGCTG
>JBKJPR010000277.1:0-5645 GCA_046594275.1 Sediminibacterium sp. | reverse complement strand
AAAAAATCCCGCATGTGCGGGATCAATTTATTTCAGGTAACCCAATATTTTCAACATGCTTTGTGCAGTTTGCTCTTTGGCATATACCCAATCAACCAGTTTGCCATTTTTATCCTGCTCCACAATCACATGCTTGGGTGAAGGAATCAGGCAATGCTTGATGCCACCATACCCGCTAATCTGGTCCTGGTAAGCACCCGTATGAAAAAAACCTACATACAGGGGTTCTTTATTAATTTGTTCTTCACCCGGTAAGGGAGAAGTGAGTTTGGGTAAAAAAACCTCATTGATATGTTCTTCCGAATCGTAATAATCATGGCTGTCGCAGGTAATGCCCCCTAATACCACCCGCTGATACTCATTGTCCCATTTATTTACGGGGAGCATCAGGAATTTCTCACCAATGCCCCAGGTATCCGGTAATGTAGTGATAAAAGAAGAATCGATCATGTACCAGCACTCACGGTCGTTCTGTATCTTTTGGCCTATCACACTGTAAATATGGGCCATGCTCTCTCCTACCGTAAAGCTGCCAAATTCTGTATAGATATTTGGCATGGGCACTTTGGCTTTCTTACAGGCTTTCTTGATATTGCTTACGATCTCGTTGATCATGAATTGATAATCATATTCAAATCCCAGTGAATGCTTAATAGGGAAACCGCCGCCAATGTTTATGGAATCCAGTTCGGGACATATTTTCTTTAACTGGCAGTACAGGTTGATGATCTTATTGAGTTCCGACCAGTAATAGATATCATCCTTGATACCTTTATTCAGGAAAATATGGAGCATCTTCAACTGGAACTTCTCCTCATACCCTTCAATATCATCAACATAAAATTCAAGTATATCCTTGGCCCTGATGCCTAACCTCGATGTATAGAATGGAAAATTAGGTTCTTCTTCCGCAGCTACGCGGATGCCGAGGCGGAAAGGTTCTTTCACGCTTTTTTTATACGCTAATAATTCGTCTTTGTTATCCAGAATAGGGATCACATTCTTAAATCCTGAATTGATCAGCTTGGCAATACGCGAAGTATAATTTTTTTGCTTATACCCATTACAGATGATATAGGTCTCTTTATTGATCTTCCTTCGCTCGTACAAGCGGTTGATGATCTCAATATCATACGCATAAGAAGTCTCGAGGTGGATATTGTGTTTCAAAGTCTCTTCCACAATAAAGGCGAAATGCGAACTCTTGGTACAATAACAATAAAAATACTCGCCTTCGTATTTATGTTTCTTAAAAGCGGTCTCGAACATCTTCTTAGCTTTGTTGATCTGCATGCCAATTTTGGGCAAATAGGTCAACTTCAACGGCGTACCGTATTTATCGATCAGTGATTTCAGGTCAAGGCCATTAAATTCGAGGTAACCATCATCATTCTGGTCAAAACCATCCTGTGGAAAATGAAAGGTCTGTTTAACCAGCGAGGTGTAGCTATTGGTCATTTACGGGTCAGGTATTAAAGCTGTGAACAGAAAGTTGTTTTTGAATGAACAAAAATAGCAGTTTGTTCAATTCATAAAATAAAAAAAACCGGAAGTAACTATTACCTCCGGTTCAAGCATTTTCCAGGCGTTGGGAACTATTTCACTGAATCCACCAAAGCTTTGAAGCTTACTGGCTCATTCATTGCGATGTCGGCCAGTACTTTGCGGTTCAGGTCGATCCCTTTAACGCTTAGTTTATTAATGAACTGGCTGTATGTCATACCTTCTGCTCTTACAGCGGCATTGATACGGGCGATCCATAACTGGCGGTATTCGCGTTTTTTCAACTTACGGCCAACATAGCTGTAAGTCATACCTTTTTCTACAATATTCTTGGCAACGGTATATACGTTTTTACGCTTACCATAAAAGCCTTTGGCTTGTTTCAGGATTCTTTTTCTCCTGGCTCTTGATGCGACTGCATTTTTTGAACGTGGCATTCTATAATGTTTTAAAGTTAGCGGTACTAACTGATTTTGTAATCGGATTGATGATTTCCAGAATGGGGGTTATCCTTTTAAGCGTAATAAACGCAACACGAAATCTTTGTTCGGCGCGCCAACGATCCCTTTTTTATTCAGGGCTCTTTTGCGCTTCTTTGATTTCTTGGTTAAAATGTGTCGTTTAAAAGCTTTCTGGAAGGTGATCTCTCCGGTACCGGTCACCTTGAAGCGCTTCTTGGCACTTGAGTTTGTTTTTACCTTTGGCATATAAAATAATCTATGAAAGATTACACCCTGCTGGCGGTCCTGAACAGACGGGACACTTGTTGAGCCTTACGGGAAAAATTTGGGTGGCGAAGGTACGGAGAACTGGCTATATTTCAAGCAGATAGGCGGGTTTAATTAGTAATTAGTAACTAATTATTAATAATTAATGTATTTATGTATTACAATTATTAATTATTAGTTACTAATTATTCATTTATTTTTCTTACCTGTTTTAGGCGTAAATATGGCAAACATTCGCTTGCCTTCCAGCTTGGGCATGCTTTCGAGGACGCCGGCTTCTGCCAGTCTTTCAGCGAATTTTAGTAAAAGCAGTTGACCGCGGTCCTGGAACATGATGGCCCGGCCTTTGAACTGGACATAGGCTTTTACTTTATTGCCATCTTTCAGGAATTTCTCAGCGTGCTTCGCTTTGAAGTCAAAGTCATGGTCATCCGTTCCGGGCGTAAAGCGGATTTCTTTCACCTCGCTTTGCTTGGAATTGGCCTTCATTTCCTTTTCCTTCTTCTTCTTTTCGTAGAGGAATTTCTTGTAATCGATCACTTTGCAAACAGGAGGATCGGCTGTGGGAGAGATTTCGACCAGGTCAAGTTCCTGCTCCTTTGCGATCTTCAATGCTTCCTGTGTAGGGTAAACGCCAACGGTAACATTTTCGCCTACCAATCGAACCTGTAGTGCCCGGACCCTTTCGTTGATGCGATGTTCAGGCTCCGGTTGCCTGTTAAACCTGGGATTAAATCTTCCGCCTCCTCTTGGTGGTAATGCCATTAAAACTTGTTTAGTGAATAATTGATTTGTTGTTAAAGATATAAATATTGGCGACTATTCGCCCGATTTCCGGTTTTGAACTTCATCCACAACACTGTTAATAAATGTAGATACATCCTGTGTTCCGATATCACCTTTACCCTGCCTCCGCACCGACAATTTGTTTTCTGTCATCTCCTTCTCCCCTAACACCAGCATGTAAGGTACTTTCATCAACTCAGTATCCCGGATCTTTTTTCCGATCTTTTCCTGTCTGTCATCTATTTCCACCCTTATTCTGGCCTTTCGTAATTGCTTCTGAACCGATTGGGCGTACTCCATAAACTTATCGCTGATGGGCAATATTTTCACCTGTAACGGCGCCAGCCATACAGGGAACTTCCCTGCATAATGCTCTAACAGGAAGCCAATAAATCTTTCATGTGTACCCAATGGCGCACGGTGAATGATAAGTGGTGTTTCCGGCGTATTGTCTTTATTGGTAAACTCAAGTTTAAAGCGTCGGCCCTGTGCAAAATCAACCTGGTTGGTGGCCAGGGTAAATTCCCTTCCGATCGTACTCCAGATTTGTACGTCAATTTTTGGGCCGTAAAAAGCGCCCTCATCCTGCACTTCAACATACGGTGTTCCACTTTCTTTCAATACCTGGCGCACCATTTCTTCTGTTTCCAACCATAATTCAGGTTCATCAATGTATTTCTGTCCCAGTTTGGCAGGGTCATGTAAACTCAATCTCATTACGAACTTATCAATACCAAAAATGCTGAAATATTTCAGGTACATCTCGTTCACTGCTTTGAACTCATCTGCAAACTGTTCTTTGGTGCAGTAGATATGCGCATCATTCATGTGCAGGCAACGTACCCGCATCAGTCCAAACAATTCGCCACTTTGCTCATACCGGTAACAGGTGCCATATTCGGCCAGGCGGTATGGCAGATCCTTATAGCTTTTATGCTCTGCTCCAAATATTTTATGGTGATGCGGGCAGTTCATTGCTTTCAGGTAGTATTTAGTACCATCAAGTTCCATTGGCGGGAACATGCTTTCCTGGTAATACGGCAGGTGGCCACTGGTGATGTATAGGTTCTCCTTTGCTATATGCGGTGTAACTACCCGTTTATATCCTGCCGCTTCTTCCGTTTCTTTAGCGAGTTTTTCCAGTTCCTCTATAATGATTGTCCCGTTAGGCATCCATAAAATAAGCCCCGGGCCAATGTCCTCATCCATGGT
The DNA here is from genome assembly GCA_046594275.1 of Sediminibacterium sp. GTDB lineage: Bacteria > Bacteroidota > Bacteroidia > Chitinophagales > Chitinophagaceae > Sediminibacterium. Next base: position 1,416 of record JBKJPR010000277.1, on the reverse strand, counting down.
AAAGATGCTGAGTTCTTTACCCAGCTTGCGGTGGTCCCGTTTCTTGGCCTCTTCCAGCATTAACAGGTATGCATCCAGTTCTTTCTGGTTGGGGAAACTGATGCCATATACCCGGGTAAGCATTTTATTCTTTTCATTACCTTTCCAATAAGCGCCTGCTATACTGGTTAGTTTAACGGATTTGATAAAACCTGTGTCAGGAATATGCGGCCCGCGGCACAGATCGGTAAAATCTCCCTGCGAATAAAAAGTGATCTCACCATCGGTCAGGTTGCTTAGTAAATCCAGTTTGTATTCATCGCCTTTCTCCGTAAAATAGCTAATGGCGTCTTCTTTGGCAATTTCTTTCCGGTTATAGGGATTGGCTTTTTTAGCGAGTTCGTTCATTTTCTTTTCGAGAAGTAACAGGTCTTCTTCGTTCATTTTCCGGTCGCCCAGGTCCATATCATAATAGAATCCTTTTTCCAATGCCGGGCCCACCCAGAATTTTACGCCGGGAAACAGGGTTTCTACCGCCTCGGCCATCAGGTGGGCAGATGAATGCCAGAATGTATTTTGCCCCTCAGGATCGTTCCATGTCAATAATTTCAGGGAAGCATCTTTGGTGATGGGACGGGTGGCATCCCATACTTCGCCGTTCACACTGGCGGCCAATACTTTTCTGGCCAATCCTTCACTGATCGACCTGGCAATACCTAATGCAGTTATTCCATTCTCATATTGTCTTACCGCACCGTCCGGGAAACTGATACTAATCATATTATTCTGAATCAACCTTTTTTTTGCAGGGAATGCAAAAGTAAAGAATCAAAGCCACACTCAAACGGGTTATAAAGCTATTTACACCTAAAACCTTAACGCTTCTTTATCAGGGCATACTATATTGCAAGCGTAGATTTGTATAATGAGATTGATTTTTACTTTTTTCTCAATTTTATTGCTCAGTTATTCCGCCAATGCCCAGAAAATAACGGGTATCTGGCGCGGGTATTTCAGCTCCTCTAATGGCATTTACCGTGAAGGTATCCAGAGTGAGATGTACAAATATGAAATCCAGATAGAGCAGCAATCCAATAACGGTTTAAGAGGGGTTACCTATTCCTATAAAAGCACTGTTTTTTACGGCAAAGCCGAACTTCAGGGCATTCTTACTTTGCCTTCCAAATCGTTGATCCTAAAAGAGACCAAACTCCTTGAGCTGAAGATTGGCGACAAAAGCGAACCCTGTTTAATGACCTGCTATCTTGATTATTACAAAATGGGGAAACTCGAAATACTAGAAGGTACTTTTATTTCAGTGAACATTAAGGACAAAGGAGATTGCGGACAGGGCAAGGTTTACCTGGAAAGGGTAGCTGTTTCTGATTTTAAGAAAGAGGATTTCCTGTTAAAGAAAGTGGATACTGCCAAAAAGAG
>JBKJPR010000202.1:0-4050 GCA_046594275.1 Sediminibacterium sp. | reverse complement strand
GGCTATGTATGAGTTCGATGGTTTTAATATTATCTGGGATCATGCAGTAGGCATCGGCAACGGTAGCTATGGTAAAGATCATGGTATCGCATTCATCGGTAACAATGGCACACTGGTGTTGAACCGCGGTGGATGGGAAGTACTGGAAGAAAAAAAGAACGCCACCAAAGTTTCCGAGCCATTCCAGAAATCAAGCGATAATGGACTGGACAAACACATGGTTAATTTTGTGAATGTTATTAAATCGCGTAACCTGAAGGAACTGCATTGTCCTATCCAGGCCGGTGCCGATATTGCTGTATTCTCCCAACTCGGAAATATCGCTTACCGCAGTGGCAAAAAATTAGTATGGAATGGCGCCACTCAGTCTTTTGCAGATGAGGCCATCAATAAAAAATACCTGATGAAAGAATACCATAACGGCTATCAACTCCCAAAAATCTAACTGATCCCTCTCCTCCCAGGGGAGGTGCCCGCAGGGCGGAGGGGTCAAGTCTAATTTTAAAAAGCAGAATACATATTATATGAAAAAAATAATCTTATTATCAGCCGCGTTTATTTTGGCGGGCGCATCCATCGCGCAAAAAAGAATGAACCAGGACAGCCTTGTAAGAGAAGCGGCCAAAACAGAATTATGGGAGCCGGTTCCTACACTGGTAAAACCGGGTAAAACAAGCAGCGATGCACCTTCTGATGGGATTAACTTGTACAATGGAAAAGATACAAAGCAGTGGGAGAAAGAAACCGGCGGCTTGCCGGGATGGAAGATCGATAAAAAAGATGGCGCCCTAACGGTAGTAAAAGGGTCGGGGAACCTTAAAACAAAAGAGGCATTCGGAAGTTGCCAGTTGCATATTGAGTGGCGCGAGCCGGCATTGATTGCAGGAGCCAGCCAAACACGTGGCAACAGCGGTATATTTTTTATGGGCCGTTATGAATTGCAGGTATTGGATTCATACAATAACCCAACGTATGTGAATGGACAAGCGGGTAGTATTTATAAGCAGCATATTCCCTTAGTGAATGCTTCCAGGAAACCAGGCGAATGGCAGAGCTATGATGTCATCTTTACAGCACCGCAGTTTTATTCTGATGGAAAATTACAATCACCCGCAAGGATCACCGTACTGCATAATGGCGTACTGGTACAAAACAATGCAGAGATCAAAGGACATACTGAATGGATAGGCCAGCCTAAATATCAGGCGCATAGCCAGAAAGAATCACTTGTATTACAGGATCATGGCATGGATGGCGGCAACCCTATGAGTTACAGGAATATATGGATAAGGGAATTATAACCCCACACCCTAACTCCCCCTTCAGGGAGCTGGGGGGTGAGGTTGGGGGTTGGAGGGTATAAATACGTAATACCAATCAATCCTCCGCCACTATCTTGCAGCTTCAGAGATACAGAATGACAACCACCGCAACACCGCATCATATATTAGCATCCGTTTTTGGCTATGCAGAATTCAGGCATAACCAGGAAGAAATCATTACACATATATTAGAGGGAAAAGATGCAGTGGTACTCATGCCAACTGGAGGAGGTAAAAGCCTTTGTTATCAGGTACCCGCATTGTGCCTGCCCGGCGTAACCATTGTGGTCAGCCCATTAATTGCCCTGATGAAGGACCAGGTAGATGCTTTGGTATTAAGTGGGGTGAAAGCCGCTTTTCTAAACAGCTCACAGGGCAGCAGCGAACAATCCTTTATCATGCAGCAGTTGCGGAGGAATGAATTGAAACTGCTTTATGTGGCGCCGGAACGGTTGGTAGGGGGCGAGATACAGTTTCTCCGCTTCCTGCAGGAACTTAATGTTTCTCTATTTGCGATTGATGAAGCGCATTGCATCAGCCAGTGGGGACATGATTTCAGGCCGGAGTACCGGGTATTGAGCCAGTTGAAAGAAGTGTTTCCCCAAACACCCCTCATAGCATTGACTGCAACAGCGGATGCGTTGACGAAAAATGATATCATCCAGCAATTGCATGTTACCCATTACCGCGTTTTTGAGAATAGTTTCAACCGGCCCAATATTTACTACTATGTGAAACCCAAGAAAGGCTATTATGAAACATTGGTAGCCTACCTGGAAGAACACAAAGAAGACAGTGGTATTATTTATTGTTTAAGCCGGATGGCAACTGAAACATTAGCGGGAAATTTACTGCAGGATGGGTACAGCGCCGCTGCTTATCATGCTGGACTGGATAAAAATACCCGTGATGAACGGCAGGATCTTTTTCTGAAAGATGATATCCGCATTATGGTGGCAACCATCGCGTTTGGTATGGGCATCAACAAAAGCAATGTACGTTTTGTAGTGCATGCCGATCTCCCGAAAAATATAGAAGGCTATTACCAGGAAACCGGAAGGGCGGGCCGCGATGGGTTGCACAGCGAAGCCGTTTTGTTCTATGGTACGGGCGATGTAATGAAGCTGCGCAATTTTGCACACGTAGAGAATAACCCCGAACAGACAAAGATTTTATTAAAGAAACTCGACCAGATGGTAGGGTTCTGCGAAACAAGGCAGTGCCGGCGCAAATACCTGTTGGGTTATTTTGGCGAGCAAGCAAGCGATTATTGCGGGAGTTGCGATACCTGCCTGGATAAGCCGGAATTGCAGGACAGCACCGTAATAGCGCAGAAGATACTGAGTACCGTGTACCGTGTTAAACAAAGTTTCGGGATGCGGTACGTAGTGGATATTTTAAAAGGAAGCAACAGCGAAAAGATACGGGAAGAGCATAAAAAGTTATCTGTGTACGGCATTGGTAAAGACAAACCAAAAGAGGAATGGATGCACTATCTAAAAGAATTACTGCATTATGGTTACCTGCTGCAAACGGGTAACGAGTTCCCGGTGATTAAACTGACTGATAAGAGCGATGCTGTTTTATTTAAAGGCGAGAAAGTTTATTTGTCTGCACCGGTACAGGTAACCATTGCGAAAGAGCCGGTGATCTACCAGCAGCATAACTATGAAAAGCCATTATTCGAAGATCTTAAGAAACTGCGCAACCAGTTGGCGCATGAAGAAAATGTGCCTGCTTACCTTATTTTAAGCGACAGCAGTTTACTTGACCTGGCAACCTACCTGCCTCTTTCAAAAAATGACCTGCCCAATATTTCCGGTTTCGGCGCTTTCAAAATTGAAAAGTACGGATCACCTTTCCTCGAAATGATACAGGACTATTGCAACGTGCATGGACTGATATCGCAGATAGAATTGAAAAAGCCCAAAAAAATAAAGAAGCCGGGTGTGGCGCACGAACGGGCAACCGCTACCAAACAGGCAAGCTATGAAATGTACCGTGCGGGGAATTCAATTGCCGACATTGCAACCGGGCGACAGCTCTCTCCCATGACCATTGAAACGCACCTGAGTTATTACATCACCACCGGTGAACTGGCTATCCAGGACTTTGTTCCCTCCGATAAACAGGAATTAATAGAAGCTGCTGTAAACCAATACGGTGCCCTCAGTCTGAAATTAATCAAAGACAACCTGCCCGAAGAGATCGGCTATGGTGAGATACGGATGATGATAGCGCACCTGTCGCGTTCGGGCCGCTAAAGCGGCCTGAACGCGACAGAAACACTAATAGAATCACATTTTAAAATTCATTCAACCCCGACCCCTTTATGTATTTTATACCCAACCAGGTCTATCATATATACAACCGTAGCAATAATAAACAACGCATTTTTTTCAGCGACAGGAATTACAGATTCCTGCTACAAAAAATCGATACTCAACTTTCGCCTGTCTGTGAAATCCTCTGCTGGTGTTTGATGCCGAATCATTTTCATTTATTGATATATGCTACCGAAAAAAGTTGTGTTGCGCGTCCTTCTTTTGGCGGAAAACCCATGCAGGAATTGCCCTTTCGCATTGGCAAATTGTTAAGCAGTTATTCGCAGGCAATCAATAAACAGAATGGTACAACGGGTTCTTTGTTCCAGCAAAAAACAAAAGCCAAATGCGTAACCCCCACCGGTCGGGACGCTCCCAGCGTCCTGACCGGTGGGGGTTACGTG
>JBKJPR010000218.1:0-3577 GCA_046594275.1 Sediminibacterium sp. | reverse complement strand
AAGAAATATAGGTTTGCGGTTCATTAAGGTCAGGGTTATAGAACTGTGTTGAATAGGCCATCACTGCTTCGATCTTTTTATCCATGTGGGCCGTGATATCAACTACAAAGGAAGGTGCAATAAACCTGTCCTGGATATAATGAAAGACATACGAAGGTTTCCATATAGGCTGGAGCTGGCCCTCCGCAAATGTTTCAATTTTTCTGAGCCCCGAAAGAAATACCGCATCTGCCACCATTTTGGCGCTTCTGCCATGATCAGGATGACGGTCTTCGAACGCATTGGCCAGCACGATAGCAGGTTGATATTTCCGGATTACTTCTATCACTTTTCTTTGGTGCGTTTCATCGTTCTGAAAAAAGCCATCTGCCATGCCCAGGTTCTCCCGGATGGTAATACCCATGACCGCTGCTGCACGGGCAGCTTCTGTTTTCCGGATCTCTGCGTTTCCACGGGTGCCTAACTCACCTGCTGTCAGGTCAACGATGCCTACTTTCTTCCCTTCAGCCATAGCAGCCATCAGGGTACCCGAGCAACCCAGTTCCACATCATCCGGATGAACCCCAAAAGCCAGTATATCCAGTTTCATGAGCTTGATTTATAGTTTGCAAAGGTAAGGTTTGGCAGGCTTTTCAAAGCGGATTGTAAGGAGCATACCACCAATAAAAATCCCACCGTTAATGCGGCGGGATTTTGAAAATAGGTTATTACTATGGTTAGTCTGCCTTTTCTTCTTTCTTTTCTTCTTTCTTTTCGTCTTTCTTTGCGTAACGCTTTTTGAACTTGTCGATTCGGCCTGCTGTATCAACCAGCATATTCTTACCGGTATAAAAAGGGTGCGAAGTATTGGATATCTCCAGTTTTACCAGGGGATACTCATTACCATCTTCCCATTTAATGGTTTCTTTGGTGTTGGTGGTAGAGCGGCTCAGGAATGTGTGACCATTACTCATATCCTTGAACACAACAAAACGATAATTTTCTGGATGGATACCTTGTTTCATGACTTTTTGATTTAGGTTGTACGGATTTGGCCGTACGATTATTTTTTTATGGACTGCAAAATTAGCGCTGAAAAGGCTACTAACCAAATGAAATACGGCATTTTAGGGGCTAAAACCGGCTCTTTTGGCGGTTTTTCTAGCTTTTCATGTTCACAAACTGGAGTGGAATACCGAAATTATCCGTCCGGCACCTGGCGATAACTTCCTGAAGATCATCGAGCTTTTTGCCTGTTACCCGGATAATATCATCCATAATGGCCACCTGGACCTTGAATCCAGCATCCTTGATCATTTTAACGATCTTCTTTGCATCGTCCTGTTTTAGCCCATTTCTAACTGCTATTTCCTTTTTAACCACCTTCCCGCTCGGGTAGGCATCCTTGGTGAAATCAAAAGAGCCTGCGTCAATTCCCTGCTTCATGGAGCGGCTGATCAGTACATCTATCAGTTGCTTCATTTTCATGTCGCTTTCCACTTCCAGCAGGATCGTGTAGTCCTTTTTATTGAGTTCTACTGTTACGGGAGAACCCCTGAAATCAAAACGGGTGCTGATCTCCTTCTTCACGGTATTAATGGCATTATCCAGCGTCTGGAGATCCACTTCACTGGCAATATCAAATGATGGCATAAACAAGGTTTTGCACAAAGATAGGGAACAGATGAACAAGGAACCGATGAACAAGGAACTGATGAAATGAATTATAATACTATACCCAAAATTGATGGTAGTATATACCCATTTCAAAATTTCAGGATTTCCTTTTCAAAACACATGCATTTGTTCCTTGTGTTTCTTGTTCCTTGTATTTCTTGTCCCTTATTCCTTGTACATCTGTTCATAGAAAAGCCCCGATAGAAATCGGGGCCGGTTCTATATAATGCACATGAGAAAAAAACATTTTCTGATATCCTAAAGTTGTTCAGAAACTAACTACTGAATAGCTTTTGGGTATGAATGGCGTTTAGGAAATGTTACTGTAAAACGGCCCACCGTAATGGCGGCCGCTATTGGTTTTTCCTCTTATTGATTGTCACCTGCTTTTACACGACTGGCTTCTTCATTCGCACCACCTCTTTTTCTTTGCGGTGTATTTGCTTTGCCTTTCATGAAACGGTACGTGAAAGAAACATTCATTACCCTTGATTCTCCGAACTGTTGGAATGTAGCATCCACATTGCTGTATTTTATATCACCTTTGATCCTTTGTGTCCAGAATACGTCTCGCACACTGAGCCTGAGGGAACCCTTATTTTTCAGGACCTGTTTACTCAGTCCCATATTAATCATTCCGAATCCTTTTATTCTGACAACACCCTCTATTGCTTCCGTTCTGTAAAAACCACTCAGTTCAGCGCCCCATCCCTTATTAAACTTAAACTGTTCCATAATATTGGTCATACCACTGGTAGCGCTCACATTTACCAGGTCGCCGTTTACAATGCCGTTGAATGCATTATTGTAAACATTAACATAGATATTACTGGTCCACCATTTTGTGACCGGGAAAGCAGCATTAACAGAAAGCCCATATTGGCGCTGATTTGCAATGTTTGCCCTCTTCATATAACTTTCATTCCTGGCTGTATTTTGCTCCAAAACCTGTTGTATAATATCAGTAGTTTTGGTATAGTTCAATGTAGTTGTCAGAAAATTATTATAGGTATGGGTCAGTTCAATATTATGACTGATCTGGGGCTGTAAGTTTGGATTACCCTGTTCGTAAGTATACCTGTCTAAGAAGGTAACAAAAGGATTCAAACTCTGGTAATCCGGACGGCTGATCCTCCTGCCATAATTTAATACATACACATTTTTAGGATTGGCCTGGTATTGCAGGTAAGCAGTGGGAAACAGTTGCACATAATCTCTTGCAAACACAATACCGGTAGTAATCTGGTTGCCGTTTGAATGTGTATGTTCGAGTCTCAGTCCAAACTGGCCGCTTATTTTTTTGCTGATAGGCCTGCTGTAATTAAGATATGCTGCATTGATGTTTTCATCATATACAAAATGATTGCTCCTGCCGTAATCATGAACCAGCCTGTTATTTTTCAGGCTGTCATATCCGGCATTATTATCCGTATTTACAAAACTTGATTTGATGCCCGCTTCGAATCTTGCACCATTCTTCAGGGGTTTCAGGTAATCCATTTTCAGGCTGTAGATAGCAATATCCTGTGGCAGATTTCCCAATAAAGTATCAGCATTCGCGCCTGCTAAAAGTCCGCCGGATGCATTGTAATAACCATTGGTAACGGTTTGTGCATTGGCTGATTTGTATTTGATATAATCCAGGTCCAATGTAATCTCTGAGCCGGTTGTATCCAGTAACTGCCGTATGTTGAAATTGGTGCTGAAATTTTTCCAGATTTGATTGTTATCAGAAGCGGCGCGGGTTTGGCTCAACAATACATAAAAAGGGTCTGATATGTTGATGGCCCCGCGGCTGGTGAATTCATTATCACTTTTACTGCCATTGACCACTATGCCAAAGGTTGTTTTTTTAGAAACAAAATAATCTATCCCAATCTTTCCGCTGAATGATTCATCATTGTTCTTCAGGTTATTCTGC
>JBKJPR010000455.1:0-7328 GCA_046594275.1 Sediminibacterium sp. | reverse complement strand
ACTGTCCATCGCTTTTAGGAAGATCATTTCTTTCTGGCGGCAGCGGGCGATATCCTCGCTTAGCTGCATTAATTGTGTACCTATTCCTTTGCCGGCTATTTTTTTGTGAAGGTATATGCGCTCAATTTCGAGGCTGTTCCTGTGTTCAAAACCTTTTAATATGGCATGTATCCTGAGCTTCAGGTAGCCCATGGGCCATCTATTTTCATAAACGATATAATGCAGGTTGTTTTTATCTGCCAGTTCTGATCTGAGTGTATCGGAATGATATGCATATTCATTCATATACCAGTCAGCGCCACCGTGATCCCAGAGATGGAGATAATATTCCCGGTAAATGCTTTTGGCCAGAGCCGCCAATTCATCTGCAGCGGAAATATCGATTGGGGTTATCTGTAACATATTATTTTTTGATCCATTCAAAATTTTCCGACCTCGGTAAACCTTCAAAAGTTTTCCTGAATGAGTCTGGTAACAGGGCTAATTTTCTAAGTTGGGTATCTATCCATGCACCGTCCACTGTGATGATGGCACAAAGCGTATCGCCATTTTTCCATACTTCATGAACCATAGTCCAGCGGCCTGCATCTGTTGTACTTCTGGTTAATTTTACATTTGTTTCTATTGTATCATGGTAGCGGACCTCTTTTTTAAATACGCATTCTTCTCTGAACAGTATGGGGCCGATATGATGCAGTTGCATCGCTTCTGGCGTAAGACCATTCTCTGTCATGAATGAGATCCTTACATAAGCTCCCCAATCATAATAAACGGAATGCCGTACATGAAAGTTGGGGTCAAGGTCACTCCACCTGACTTCAATTTTTTTGCTGTAGTCTGTCATGATTTTTTTCAGAAATATGATTTCAAACTAAATTACAGTACAATTGGCACTATATGGTCAACAAACATTGGAGGTTTTCCGACCGTATTATTGCGGTTTCAAGAAGCAGAAAGCGGATGCCCTATTGGCGGGATGCTATTTTCAGATTCTTTGTTGCACCAAAACGTGAACAATTAATCGTAGCTATTTGCAGTGTGGAATTAGAAACCAAAATAATTAATCCTTTAATAAAGTCCTGATCTTTTCTTTCGTTTGGGCAGGTAAAACCGTATCTGAATGAAGGTGTTTGGCATGTTGCACAATAAAGCCTGTCTGTTCCTCAAATTTCCGGCACATACTGCAGATGGCCAGGTGGCCGCGTAACCGGAGTTTTTCTAACCAGGTAAGCCTGTTTTCCTCTTTTTTGGAGAGCAGGAGTGTAGCTTTTTTACAGGTGGTACTCAGGAATTTCATCATGTATCATTTTAGGTTGATCCAGTTTTTTTCGAGACAGTTGCGTAACTGTAGCTTTGCCCGGTGTATCAGTACCCAGTAATTAGACGAGGTGATGCCCAAAGCCTTACAGATCTCCGCAGAGTTAAGATCCTCCATGTATTTCATCACAAATACCGCCTGCTGTACCTGTTGCAGCTTCTTTTTGCAGCTTTCCAGCACTTTGTTAAATTCTTTATTATCTATTTTCTGCTGGTAATCAATGCCCCAATCTCCCGGTTTGTCTTTTTCCGTCCAGTGTTCCACCTCATCAAAATAGCCATCGGTATGTTCTTTATCCTGCGTGAATTGTACAATATCCTTTGCTTTTTTGCGGTAATGATCAATGATCTTATTCTTGCAAATGGTGAATAACCAGCTTTTTTCCGATGCCTCCCCTTTATAGGAATGACGCGCCTTCCACGCACTTAGAAAGGTTTCCTGAACAATGTCTTCGGCCAGGCCGGTATCGTTCACACGCGGCAGTGTATAGGCATACAGGGCATCGGCATAACTGTTTATCCATTCATCGGGGCTAAGTGAATTCTGGTTCATTATTGTAAATCAGGCACGAAAGTAAGAAAATTGCGGGGGATGGGGTGGTGAATGGGTAATGGTGAATAGGCAGTGAGTGGTGAGTGGTGAGGGGGGAGTAGGTTTATATCTATTCACCATTGACCATTCACCATTCACCATTCACTATTTCTTCTGCACCGTAGGATAATGATCCAATGTTTCAAACACATTGCGCTTATCCTGTTTCAATACAGAAATAAACTTCCTTAATGAGTCGGCATATTGTGTTTTTTCAAATAACCTGTCATGCGAAAGGATAACGATTGAATTTAACTGGTTGGTATTTTCATCATCAAATTTCTGGTTAATAAGCCTGATCATTTCATCCACACTCTGTTCGGGCGCTTTCATTTTTGATTGCTGGCGCCATTCAAGATCCCAGCCGATGATCTTGTATCCCAGCGAGTCTAATTTCTTTACTAATAGGTTATCCGATTTTTGGCCCTGAATATCGCCATTGGATGCCCATGTATTATTGCCCGGTAAACGTATGATCTTAACCGGTACTTTTAAAAATTCTTCATTTTTTAAAAAATCATTTAGTGCACTGTCAACCATCGCCCGGGAATAAAACTTTGCGTATTGATCCCTGAAGCCATGCGAAAAGCTATGGTTTGCCAATAAAAACTGCGGGTAGCCATTACGGATCGAATCAATCAGCCTTTTTTTCTGCGGGCCCACCTGGTTAAATCCAACACCGAAAAAAGTAGCTTTTACCCCTTCCGACTGAAAAACCCTTTTGCTGTTAACCGTCCCGGGCGGTTGTGGCGAATCATCCCAGGTAAGATAGATATAGCGTTTGGAGCTATCGTATTTGATAGGGGTTCCTGGGACATTAGCGGCAGTTTTTGTGGAATCTGCCCCACCTTTCTTGCCTGTACCGTTATTGCAGCTTGCCAGTAGGGCAATCATCCATACAGTCAACCCTAAACGGGTGATCATGTTACATACATTCATAATAAATAAATTGTTTATTTTTCAAAGATAAGAAGCATACAATTTTCATGCCCGTGTAGTTATCCTCATAGGGAGGAAAACAATTAGGAGTATCGGGGTCGGCCATTCGGCCATTGTTGGTGTTATCACCAACAATAAAAGGAGCTAATCTGGAGATTGTTGGTGATAACACCAACAATGGAGAAGGAGCTAATCTGGAGATTGTTGGTGATAACACCAACAATGGCGGGCGAAATGGCGAACCACGAACCCTACCTGAATCTTTCCGAAATCGTATAACAGACCTTATCGTTGATCCGCCTGAATATTTCATCATTTATTTTGCGCAGGGTTCTTAGCCGGCGGTTGGTCAGCAGCCTGCCTTCGCTGTCGAAATACTGTGGTTGGGAATAGAAAGTGAGGATATAATATCTTTCGTAGGTGAAAGGAAGATGAATGGCCACATTCCTAATGGACATAAATACCAGCGAATTCTTCTGGCCATTGGTATAATAATCGAGGTTATTGATCCAGATACAACGGATGGAACGCATCTGCATCACCAGGTCGGTAACCGCTTTGGCAGGAAGTTTATATTTCGCCAGGGTATCCTGTAACCTTGGCTCATTGATCCCGAATTCATAGATGAATTTGATCGAATCGGTGATAATTTCTACTGAAATATAATTGAATGACCGGTCTGTAAACTCAAGCGAGAAATGTTTTTGCCGGTAAAGCGCTTTATAGGATTTTTCAATGTTGGTCAGCGTTTTTTCATGCTGCTGGTAATAGCTGGTGGAGAATGACTTTCTGGTTGAGCAGGAGCCAAACAGTAGCACCGCACACAAAAAATATACAGTATGGGTAAACCTATTTTGCACCGGCCGTTTTTTGGGTGATATGGGAAATACCAAAAATGATCTTCTTCAGGAAATTGGGTTTCAGCAGTTGAAGGCTTTTCCCGCCATAGTCCCAGTAGGTAAGGGCAATTTTATCGTCTACTTCTTCTATTTTCAGCAGGATGATAAAATGCGTGGGTATGCCCAGTTTCATTCTTGTATGGTTCTTTTTATATAAGATCAGGTTATTTACAAACAAGGCAACATGGCCATTTAGTAACCGGTCCGACAGGTATTCAAAAATATCCCGGACACCGGGGCGTAACAGGTCCGAGCCAACAGCATCGGTATGGTAATTAAAGAGCCTACGTATCATGCGGTTGAACTTGGAAAAATTGACTGCGGCCCACATTTTATTCTCATCCCCCATATCAAAATGGTTGTCCAGTATATTCAGGTAGCCTTTAAAATGATCGGCAAGTGAGAGGAACCAGAGTTGATCGGCGGGCCTTATATCCAGTTCTCCCTTGAAGATAAGCTTACCTGCAGCCTCTTTTACTGGTTTGGCAGGGTCGAAATATTCTTTTCCATACATGGCCTTGCCTTCCTGGTACAGCTTCACCATGAATGTCACATAATTTAAGGGGTCTTCGTGCAAAGGAAGGTAGGAGAATGCGGCATAAGCGCAGAAATTGGTGCTTCTTCCTTCATAAATGCTTAGCGGAGCCTCAACATTCTTTTTCAGGTTCTGTACAAATGTTGCCGGGTGTACATTTGGCCAATAACTGCTTTGTTTGATCTCACCCAATTGGTTAAGGAACACCAATGCCTGTTTTGGTGAAGAGAGGGGGGTTGTATCAGCGATAGTATCTCTATTGGCCAACACATTTGTATAACTCGTACAAAAGAGGCAGAGAAGTAATAAACAGAAGGCAGGGTTTTTATATGTATGGGATTTGGACAGATAGTTTCTCTTAGTCTATATAATAAGTGAAAATAAATAAAAAATGATAAGCCGCTGATTCGAAGATTATCTTAAAATCTTCGAATCAGCGGCAAAAAAAAGCCGCTTCAAACAAGAAGCGGCTTGCTATAAAAAAGTACTGATTAATAACGGTACATATCAGATTTGAAAGGGCCACTCTTGGAAATACCCAGGTATTCTGACTGCGCATCGCTTAGCTCATCCAGCACAGCGCCTACTTTGGCAAGGTGTAAACGGGCAACTTTTTCATCGAGGTGCTTAGGTAACACGTATACTTTGTTCTCGTAGTTCTGACTGTTGGTCCACAATTCGATCTGGGCCAATGTCTGGTTAGAGAAAGAGTTACTCATTACAAAGCTGGGGTGACCGGTAGCACAACCTAAGTTCACCAAACGGCCTTCCGCTAATAATATGATGTCTTTTCCGTCGATGTTATACAGGTCAACCTGTGGCTTGATGGTATCTTTTGTATGGCCATACTCGTTGTTCAGCCAGGCAACATCAATTTCAATATCAAAGTGACCGATATTACAAACGATCGCTTTGTCTTTCATGGAACGGAAATGTTTTTCAGTGATCAGGTCGCGGCAACCGGAAGCGGTAACAATGATGTCAGCTTCTTTCACAGCTTCAGCCATTGGTTTTACTTCAAAACCTTCCATTGCAGCCTGTAAAGCACAGATAGGGTCGATCTCAGTAACAATCACGCGGCAACCCGCGCCTTTCAGTGATAAGGCAGAACCTTTACCCACATCGCCATAACCACCAACAACAGCTACTTTACCGGCCATCATCACATCAGTAGCACGACGGATCGCATCCACCAATGATTCCTGGCAACCGTATTTGTTATCGAATTTGGATTTGGTAACAGAATCATTCACATTGATAGCGGGAATAGGTAAAGTACCTTTCGCCATCCGCTCATATAAACGGTGAACGCCGGTAGTGGTTTCTTCAGAAAGGCCTTTGATGTTTTGGATCAGTTCGGGAAATACATCAAATACCATATTGGTCAGGTCGCCACCATCATCGAGAATCATATTCAAAGGACGGTCGGCAGCACCGAAGAACAGTGTCTGTTCAATACACCAGTCAGCTTCTTCCTGTGTCTGGCCCTTCCAGGCAAATACACCGATACCGGCAGCGGCAATAGCAGCAGCGGCCTGGTCCTGTGTGGAAAATATATTACAGGAGCTCCATTTTACTTCAGCGCCCAGGGCTACCAATGTTTCAATTAATACAGCGGTCTGGATGGTCATGTGCAGGCAACCCGCCACACGTGCGCCTTTAAGGGGCTGGCTTGGACCGTATTCGGCACGGATAGACATCAGGCCAGGCATTTCTGCTTCAGCCAAACGGATCTCTTTGCGACCCCAATCGGCCAGGCTCATATCAGCCACTTTATGAGGAAGGCTGAAATCGATTGATTTTGTAAGTGTAGACATATTTTAATGTTTTATGTACCACAAATGTAACTTTATAGAATAAAACAACAGTAATTTTATTTTATTTGGAATAAATCTATTGTTTGAATAGCTTCATTAAGAATAAAAATACTTTTTGTTATGGCAAAACAGGCTAAAAAAGGCGAATCCACTAATGCCTCTTTTTCATTAGATGAAAAGGACCTGGCCATACTCCGTGTATTGCAGCAAAATGCAAGGGCCACGGTAAAAGAAATATCCGATACAGTTCATTTGAGTACTACCCCTGTGCATGAAAGGATCAAGCGGATGGAGGAAACGGGGGTGATCACGCAATACGCTACCCTGGTAGATCATTCAAAAGTGAAAAAAGGGTTGATGGTGATTTGTTATGTATCCCTGAAACAGCATAATAAAAATGCCGGTGCCCGTTTCATCAAAAGCATTCATGAACTGCAGGAAGTGATTGAATGTTATAATATTTCAGGGGAGTTCGATTTCATGCTGAAAGTAGTGGCAGAAAGTATGGATGCCTATTACGATTTTCACGTAAACAAATTAAGCCAGGCAGAGAATATAGGGCATGTGCAGAGTGTTTTTGTGATGGGGATTATTAAGCAGACGCATGTGCTGGTGCATTGAGGTGAATGGTGAGTGGTGAATGGTGAGTGGTGAATGGTGAATGGTGAATGGTGAATGG
Source organism: Sediminibacterium sp. (assembly GCA_046594275.1). Classification (GTDB taxonomy): domain Bacteria; phylum Bacteroidota; class Bacteroidia; order Chitinophagales; family Chitinophagaceae; genus Sediminibacterium. The sequence goes on along the minus strand of JBKJPR010000455.1, from coordinate 550 downwards.
TGAGTGGTGAGTGGTGAGTGGTGAGTGGTGAGTGGTGAGTGGTGAATGGTGAGTGGTGAGTGGTGAGTGGGTGTGTAAGATGATGTTAGAGGGTTAATCCCATTACATAATCATTCATGAAATAACCGTTGCCGATAGACAGATCGATCTCTTCCAGGATGGTAAATCCCTGCTTTTCATAAAAACCTTTGGCATTATTATCGCGGTTAACCTGGAGCAGTAAACGGTTACCGCCATTTTTTTTTGCATAAGCAATTACTTCCTGCAGCAATGCTTTGCCTGCACCTGTTTTTTGGGTATCGGGCAGTACGTATAATTTATTGAGTTTGAACGTATCATTTCCTTCTGCGGATACGGAAGCAAAACCAAAAGACGTTCCTTCCAACTCAGCCATATAGAACTGGTGACCTTTACGCATTTGTTCCAGAAGGGCCTTTTCGCTGTACATCCATTCGAGCATATAGTGGAGTTGGTCTTGGGGCAAAATGGTGCCATAGGCTACCGGCCAGGTTGCATGCGCTATCTGCCTTATGGCAGGGATATCTGCTTC
>JBKJPR010000305.1:0-2907 GCA_046594275.1 Sediminibacterium sp. | reverse complement strand
ATACGGCCTCCCCCACCCTCTATTTCGGTAAAGCCCATCCTCTTAATCGTGTCCAATGTAGCCGCTACCCCATTTGGGAAACTTTTTCGAAATGTATAAGGCGCTATCCCAAGTGGTGCAGTGTATAATCGTTTCTGAGCCAGTACAGTTGTACAATCAGATAAGATCAGCACTATCAATGCAATAACTAAAATGGTTTTTTTCATTTTGTTTTAATTACCGGTTAAATATTTCCCTTCTTAAGTTCTTTTACTGCATAATCAGCGGCCCGCGCAGTTAATGCCATAAAAGTAAGGGTAGGGTTTTGTGTTCCCGTTGAGGTCATACAGGCTCCATCGGTTACAAATACATTTTTACAATGATGCAACTGGTTCCATTTATTCAACAATGAGGTTGCAGGATCATTACCCATCCGAAGGCCACCCATTTCATGAATATCAGAGCCTGGTGGCGATTTTGTATCCTCTACTTTTATATTGACAAAGCCTGCTGCTTCAAACATTGCTTTTGATTGCTCCATATAATCGGCCACCATTTTATTATCGTTCTCACTCCAGTCGCAGGACACGACCAGTTGGGGTATGCCGTATTTATCTTTCAGGTTGCCATGCAGGCGAACATGGTTCTGTTCTTCTGGCACGCTTTCTCCCATCATCCAACTGCTGATATGCCAGTTCCCCGCCTCGGGATGCAATAGATTTTCCCGTAACTCGTTGCCAATAGCATCCGTATTTGAAGAGAAGCCTCTACCCCCGCCTATCCCAATTGCATAGCCACGCAGAAAATCCATTTCCTGTTTGAACACATTTCTAAACCGTGGAATATAACTGTTGGATGGGTTACGGCCATCTGTTTTTTTATCTGTAAACCCTTCATATTGCGCATTCGCTTTGCCCCGATAGTTGTGCCATGAAATATATTTTCCGGCCAAACCATTATCATTCCCCAATCCGTTTGGAAACCTGGTTGAAGTGGAATTTAAAAGTATGGCATTGCTGTTCAGCGTTGATGCATTGACAAAGATGACCCTGGCATAAAACTCGATCATTTCTTTTGTTTCGCTGTCAATAACTCTTACACCAGTAGCTTTTTTCTTTGTTTCATCATAGATCACAGAATGAACAACGGAATGGGGCCTGAGTGTAAAGTTACCTGTCTTCATTGCCCATGGTATGGTAGAGGCATTGCTGCTAAAATAGGCGCCAAATACACAGCCTCTGTTACACATGGTCTGGTTCTGACACTTAACACGTCCCTGCTCCTTGTGCGTTTGCTGTGGGTCTGTGAGATGTGCACAGCGGGCCTGGATCAAATGTCTTCCCGGGAATTTTTTCTCAATTCGTTCTTTAAAATATTTTTCAATACAACTCATTTCAAATCCCGGCATTACCACACTGTCAGGTAATTCAGGTAAGCCATCCTTATTTCCGGCAATACCCGCAAATTTCTCAACATAGCTATACCAGGGTTGAATGTCTTTATACCTTATGGGCCAGTCAACTGCAAATCCATCACGGGTGGGGCCTTCAAAATCATAATCACTCCATCGCTGTGTTTGTCTTGCCCATAACAGCGATTTGCCACCTACATGGTAACCGCGTACCCAACGGAATGGTTTTTCCTGCACAAACGGTTGCTCATCATCTTTCAGGGCCCAATGCAAAGTCTCCTCACGAAGTGATTTTGCTCCCTGGTAGTCTTTTCTTATTTCAAGCGGCACGGTTCCCCTGTGTTCAGTTCCCCATGGCCCTTTGGATGCTGTAGGATAATCTTTTATATGCGTTACGTTGCGTCCCCTTTCCAGTACCAATGTTTTCAGGCCTTTATCACAAAGTTCTTTCGCAGCCCAGCCACCGCTTGCGCCGGAGCCTATCACAATGGCATCATATGTTCTGTTTTGTATGGTAGTGTCTGGCATGTTTTATGATTTTAGATCTACACAACCGTAATAATGTCCTGGGGCAACTTTATAATGTAAATAATCCTCCATAACCTTTTGAGATGTATTGAACCCGCGTATGGTTTCGGATTTCATTAGATTGAAAAAATCTTTCTCCTCTTTTTTTGTAGAAGTGGAAAGCTTTAACAACATTTCCTGTCTTTGGGGTTGGGTACATTTTGAGAATGATTTTTTGTATGTATCCTGTGCAGTAGTATGTAAGCCATTCAATTGTTTTTTTATATTATCCTGCACATCTTTTTCATAACAATCATCAATTATTTTTTGTAAAAATTTATCCGTTTCTACGGCCAAAGCTCCAATGGAATTTCCTGCCGGGATAATAGTATCCGCGATACCGGCTAACAGTTCCTGTTGCGTAAGTGAAAATGAAGCCTGGTGAACGGTGGTATCACTTATGCCACAACTCACCATCCATTGTGGCAGTGTAATTAATCCACCTGTGGCAATTGCGAGATTTTTTATAAGATTTCTCCTGTTCATGGCAAGCAATTTTAAAATATCCTTCAAATGGTATACTGATACAATTTACACAGAATTCATATACTATTTTTTAAAATCAAATAATAGCCCGGAGAATACATAGCCCCACCCCCAATACGATCAGCATAGGGTATATATGATACCAGATAGCCCATCAATTGTAAAGCGTTACAGCCCATATGACTTTCAGCATCATGGGTTCATTTGCGTATCCCCGATTGAAGGGATTAACCTTATGACTTCAGGCTAATGATCATTAGAAAAAATGTGCTGCAAACAACGTTACGATCTTCCCAAAAAAATAAGGCCCCAACCATAAGCAGGGGCCTTACAAACTATTATTTTCCTTCCTTAAACAATCAGCAACGCATCGCCATAGCTGAAGAAGCGGTATTTATCTTTAATTGCTTTTTTATAAGCTTCTATGGCCAGGTCATAACCCGCAAAAGCACAGGTCATAATCA
>JBKJPR010000195.1:0-2577 GCA_046594275.1 Sediminibacterium sp. | reverse complement strand
TTCCCCTGTTCATACAGTTTCATGATGGAAACAGTAGTGGCAGATATTTTGGTTACCGAAGCCAGATCATACACCATATCAGGTGTAACCGTTTCTTTTTTATCAAAATTGGTATATCCAAATGCTTTGTGGTAGACCAGTTTGCCATCTTTGGCTACTAATACCACCATGCCCGGTGCGGCGCCTTTGGCAATGGCGTCATTGGCGATAGCATCTATTTTATTCAGTGTATCAGCATTCAGGCCCATTGTTCCGGGCGCTGATGGGGGGAAGTAACTGTTATATACAATCCCATCACCAAACTTCAGGTTCTCTGCAACAGTTACGGGCAGTTTTCCTTTAGGCTGTATCTTGCCTTCTAATAAAGCCACAGCAGCCTCCTGTGTAATGTCATCATCTTCATAACAGGCTACCAGGTTGGGGGCATTGCTGATATATTTAATCGCATAAGGGTTTCCAAAAACCAGGGTAATGGTTTGAGGTTGCTGTAACCCATTCAGTAAATAAACAGAAGCATTGCTAAGGCCAAAATTATTGGCGGGCCTGCGGCTGTAATTATGAAGCCCCACAACTACCACATCATAATTTTTCTGCCTGATTGTATTGAGGAGTTGAGCAGCGCCAGCGCTATCACTTTTATCGGCAGGAATCACATTGGTTTTATCATCCATCAGTTGCCTGCCTGCCTGCGGTTTACTGCCAAATAAATAGATATCCGCATTAAAATTTGCTTTCATTTTTGAAGAGATCGCATTCTCAGAAGGAGCTCCGATAGCGATATACGCTACTTTTTTTCCTTTAGCAACCGGGAAAATCCCCGCATTTTCTTTATGCAATAAGGTAAGCGCATTGGCGCTGAGTACCATTCTTATCGCATTCGTTTTTGCATTAAGATCGTTCAATAATCCTTCTGTCCGGACAGGCGCCAGCGTATTCAATCCCAAATGATACTTGGCCAACAGCACTTTTTTTACTTTTGCATCAATATCATCCCATGTGAGCCGGCCCTCTTTAATGGCCTCCTTCACCTTTGCGATGCTGCCGGGAATATCACCGGGAAGACACAACATATCATTACCTGCTATCAGCGACATAACAGAAGCATCTCCTTTTGGAAAGTATTTGGCCACACCCTGCATCTCCAATGCATCCGTAAATGTGATACCATTGAAATGCAGGTCATTCCGTAAAATACCCGTTACATTTCTATAAGATAAAGAACTGGGCAGGTTGGTAGTGGTATCAATGGCAGGAATGGATAAGTGGGCTGTCATGATACTTCCTACACCGGCTTTAATCAATTCGCGGAAGGGATACAGTTCCAGGTCGTCCAGTTGTGCACGGCTTTTATTTATTACCGGAAGGTCTTTATGCGAGTCAACAGAAACATCTCCATGACCTGGAAAATGTTTAGCAGTTGCCATTACGCCTACATCCTGCATTCCTTTCATGTATTGAACACCATACAGCGCTACTTTATATTTGTCTTCACCAAAACTCCTGTCGTTGATCACCGGGTTTAATGGGTTATTATTCACGTCAACATCCGGTGCGTAGTTCACCTGTATTCCCATTCGCTTACACTGTTCTCCCACGGCTTTACCGAATTGATAGATGACCTGTGCATCAGGAGTAGCGCCCATCATTAACTGGCGGGGATAATTGATCACACTGTCCAGGCGCATGCCCAGTCCCCATTCACCATCAATAGAGATCATTAACGGGGTTTTGGCGATGGATTGGTACCGGTTTGTCAGCAGGGCCTGTCTTACGGGTCCACCCTGAAAAAAGCAAAGTCCACCAACATTGTATTTTTTTATCAGCCCGGTTACTTCTGCCACATGTTCCTTACCGAGATTACTATGGGCGCGGATGATCATCAACTGGGCGATACGCTCATTTTTACTTAGTTGCCGGAATTTAGTATTCACCCAACGCATTGCTTCCGGCGTTTGTTCATAGAATTTTTGCGCTTGTGATACCGATGGTAAAAACAAAGCCGGTATCAGGGTAATTAAACTGTATAACAATAATCTTTTCATATGAGACACTTCAGGGGTCACAAGTTAACAAATCCCGACAATTGGAAGGGGCATTGCCTGGGAAGAAGGGTGTTAAATAAAAAAATCCCGGCTGTTTGAGGCAACCGGGACTATTATAAAAATCTATCAATTTATAGCAGGACTTTACAGGCAGTTATACCTGTTCTTCTGTTCCCTCTTCTTCTTCCTCCTCGGTTAAGGTAGGGTCAATATTATTGTCTTTAATGACGCTGTACCATTTTATCATTTTTTTCATGTCGCTGCTGTATACACGGGCAAAATCCATATCGGGGTAAACTTTCTGAAAATAGGCCTTCACTGCGGCTGCGTCTTTATCGGAAGGCAATGCCAGCTTGCTTTTGCCCATGGCCTGGAAAACCTCAACCAGGTTCACATTATCGCGAACAGTATATACTTCGATACTTTCCAGGTGCGAAAAGTTGTGTACGCGGCTGCTGACAAACTTAGTGGTCTGGTCTTCGAGCGATCTTACAATGGCCCCGTCTGTTTTGCTCCCTACCAGTTCAAACAGGCC
>JBKJPR010000018.1:0-6080 GCA_046594275.1 Sediminibacterium sp. | reverse complement strand
GCTGGGGGGTGAATTTTTCGTCAACACTCGGGGGTTTCAACAAATGCAAATGAAAATCTGAACTGAAAGTTAGTCCGCCCCTTCTTGGCAACCGGAGCAACTGGTTGTTGTAAACCGATTTGCTCAGGTCCTCCGCTACACCGGCGCCCGCTTCTTCCACTCTGGTATGTAACTGGCTCTCCGTTAATTCCAACAGGTTTTTCAGCCAGGAGGTCTGCAACAGGATCAGCCCCAGCAAAGAAAGTGAGATCAGTATAATAATGGCGGGGAAAGTTCTCTTCATTCTCACAAATATAACCGGAACTGTAAAACCCTGTATACCCTGTGGCAGCTTTATCAGGATTTTAACGGGATAAAAACAGGCTTCCTAGTTTTTCTAAATAAATTGTTTGGCTTAACTTTTCAATATGGCTGATATAGCTTCCGGCATACTACTTATCTCAGACCCCTTTTTAAAGGACCCTAATTTTATGCGTACCGTGGTGTTGTTATGCGAACACCGGGAAGAAGGCAGCTTTGGTTTTGTACTGAATAAGTCCTTTGACCAGGAACTGGGCGACCTGATCAAAGATGCTGAAGGCATCCGTTTCCCAGTATACGAGGGGGGACCCGTGCAGAAAGATACTTTACATTTCCTCCACCAATGCCCAACCCTCATACCGGGCGGCATAGAAGTGGTAGATGGTATTTTCTGGGGTGGCGATTTTCAAGACGTATTGATACTGCTGAAAGAAAAAAAAATAAGCAAAAAAGATATCCGTTTCTTTTTGGGGTATAGTGGCTGGTCCGAAGGGCAGTTACATGGAGAGCTGGAGGGAAAAAGCTGGATTACCCGTGAAGCCAGCAGGGCACTGGTGTTTAACCTGAACACCCAACAGACCTGGAAAGATGCATTAGGAGAGCTTGGTGGCGAATACAGCCAGATGATCAATTACCCAAGTGATCCACAGTTGAACTAACCATTTTTTCGCCGTTGCTCGTATTATACCAAATAGACTTTAAAGTTACCCTAATGCTATTTGAGTGGCGAGGGGCGAATAATCAATGGGGGTAGGATTGAGTATTGACTCCTGACTACTCACAATTAAAGTGTGGTTTTAAAGACTATCTGGTATTATTACTCTCTGCGGGTTGCTCTGCGTCTCTGCACCTCCGCGGTTGGAGGCTTTTTTTACCGCGGAGGCGCAGAGATGCAGAAGTAATACCAATTAGATTTTAAAGTTACCCTAATACTATTTGAGTGGCGAGGGGCGAATAATCAATGGGGGTAGGATTCAGTACTGACTTCTGACTACTCACCATTAAAGTTTGGTTTTAAAGTCTAAGTGGTATTACACCCAGAATGGGAAATGTATCGGCAGGTACGCAATTATTCTACAGTATGGCTTGTATTATATAATCCCGCCTTCAGGCCTGCCAGGCGAACAGGTGAGGGGATTAGGTGGTTGAAGTTGCACCTTCTACCAGTACCGTTACTTTGTTATTTAGTACTTCCACAAAGCCGCTCTGGATAGAATAGTTCTCGGTATCGCTCTTATTTTTCCCTTTTAAAATTTTCAGGTTGCCTTTTCCTAAAGCGCTTACCAGGGGCGCGTGCCTGTCGAGTATCTCAAACAGACCCGTGATACCCGGTAATAGTACACCGTACACTTCGCCGCTGAATAGCTTTTTTTCGGGAGTTAATATTTCTAAAGTCATACCCCAAACCCCTAAAGGGGCATTATTTAAGTTTTCAAATATTAAAAAATCCTTCCTAACTCCCCCTTTAGGGGCTGGGGGGTTAGCCCTTCGCTGCATCCATCATTTTCTTACCCTTTTCCATAGCTTCTTCCAGGGTACCTACCAGGTTAAAGGCGGCTTCAGGATACTCATCTACTTCACCATCCATGATCGAATTGAAAGCGCGGATGGTATCGTTGATGTCTACGAATACACCTTTCAGGCCCGTGAACTGTTCGGCTACGTGGAAAGGCTGTGACAGGAAACGCTGCACTTTACGGGCACGGTGTACGGTCATCTTATCTTCTTCGCTCAGCTCATCCATACCGAGTATGGCGATGATATCCTGTAATTCTTTATAACGTTGTAAGATCAGTTTTACACGGTTGGCGCACTCGTAATGGGCTTCCCCTACAATTGTCGGGGTTAATATCCTTGAAGTGGAATCTAATGGATCCACCGCTGGATAAATACCTAAGTCAGCAATCTTTCTGCTCAATACCGTAGTCGCATCCAGGTGGGCAAATGTTGTTGCCGGCGCGGGATCGGTCAAATCATCGGCAGGTACATATACCGCCTGTACAGAAGTGATCGAGCCATTCTTGGTTGACGTGATACGCTCCTGCATCAATCCCATTTCAGTGGCCAGGGTTGGCTGATAACCTACTGCTGATGGCATACGTCCCAACAGGGCTGAAACCTCGGAACCTGCCTGTGTGAAACGGAAGATATTATCTACAAAAAATAAAATGTCTTTTCCTTTTCCTGTACCATCCCCATCACGGAAATACTCGGCAATGGTCAGGCCACTGAGTGCCACACGTGCGCGGGCTCCGGGGGGCTCATTCATCTGTCCGAATACGAAAGTAGCTTTAGACTCTTTCAATCCCTCCATATCCACTTTGCTTAGGTCCCAGCCACCTTCTTCCATACTGTGTTTAAACGCCTCACCATAATTCATAATGCCTGCTTCGATCATTTCACGCAACAAGTCATTTCCTTCACGGGTACGCTCTCCCACACCGGCAAATACAGATAATCCGCCATGGCCTTTGGCAATATTGTTGATCAGTTCCTGGATCAAAACGGTTTTACCCACACCCGCACCACCAAACAAACCGATCTTACCACCTTTTGCATAAGGCTCAATCAGGTCGATCACTTTGATACCGGTGAATAATATTTCAGAAGCTGTACTCAGGTTCTCAAACAAGGGTGGCTTATTGTGAATAGGGCGGCCATTTTCTTTACTCACCTGGGGCAGGCCATCAATAGCATCACCGGTTACATTAAACAAACGGCCATTGATACCCTCACCGATAGGCATAGCAATCGCTTTACCGGTATCAATTACGGCCATGCCACGCACCAGTCCCTCAGTACCGTCCATCGCAATGGTACGCACGCTGTCCTCACCCAAATGCTGCTGTACTTCGAGGATGAGTTTTTCGCCGCTTTCCCTGGTAATTTCCAGGGCGTTATAAATTTCAGGCAATATATTATCGTCGGGAAAATGAACGTCTACTACCGCACCGATAATCTGTTTGATCTTACCTTTTGTAGCCATATCAGGAGATATATTGAGGTTTAAAAATGTACGTTTTTATGCGCCGGGAGGTCCATTTTCCGACTTGGCGGCAAAGGTAAGGGGATGCACCTTAAAAATGAAAAAAACAGGAAACTAAATTGGAAAATTACTCACCCCTGGCCCCTCTCTGCTTTGCAAAGAGGGGTTAGGCAAGAGTCATAGTTGCTGCCAGAGCAGGGCCGCCAATACTGCCCCGATAATCGGGCCCACCACCGGGATCCAGCTATAGCTCCAATCGCTCCCACCTTTGTTTTTGATAGGCAGGATGGCATGCATGATACGGGGACCGAGATCCCTGGCCGGATTGATGGCATATCCTGTTGGTCCGCCCAAGCTCAGCCCGATACCCAAAACAAGCAAGGCTACGGGTAACGCATCAAGCGCCCCCATAGAACTCTGCGATTTGGTGATAAATAATATAGCCAGGATGAATACAAAAGTGCCGATCACTTCAGAAAGTATGTTATCTACAGGTTTATTGATAGAAGGAGAGGTACAGAATACCCCTAATTTGGTAGCAGCGCTTTCTGTTGCATCAAAATGCTGACGATACGCTACCCAGACGATCAAAGCGCCCAGCATGGCGCCCAGCATCTGCGCACCGATATAAGTAGGTACCAGCGCCCATTCAAACTTACCTGCCGTTGCCAGCGCAATAGTAACTGCCGGGTTCAGGTGAGCGCCACTGACAGCAGCAGAAGCGTAAACGCCAACAAAAACGGCAATGGCCCAGCCAAAAGTGATGGCGATCAACCCGCCATTATTGCCTTTGGTTTTGTTTAAAATGACATTCGCTACTACGCCATCACCCAGGATGATAAGCAATGTTGTTCCGGTAAGTTCTGAAACAAAAGGAGTCATAAGCAATCGTTTGGAGTTGAAGAAGGATTCAAATTATGAAAGTAAATACTGTTTTGCAAGTGTACTGAATGAGTTTACCTGTTCTTTTTCCCAATTTTCATCCTTTACCCGTTCTTTTGCCATCATTGCTGCAACTGCCGGGGCAACTTCCACAGCCGCGGCTGCATCTAAAAACAGGAGGCGTGTCCTTCTTGCCAGCACATCTTCGAGGGTAACCGCCATTTCATGCCGCACCGCATACACAATCTCTGCTTTCTGGTACGGATAACTTGTATGGATGCGATCACCCAAAAGAGGTTCATCAATGATAAGTTTTCCGATCTGCAGCAAGCGTTCTGCCACATTCCCCACCGGCAATGTTCTTGTGATACAGGTTCTTTTTTCCTGTTTGGTAATGAAAACTGCATTATTAACAGCATCTTCTGCCATTTTACGGTAGGTGGTCCATTTGCCACCGGTTATAGTAACCAGGCCACTGGGCGCAACCAACAGGGTATGATCCCGCGCCAATAATGCGGTGCGCTTGGGGCCGCTGATCTTTACTAATGGGCGAAGCCCTGCAAAAGTACTTTTCACATCAGCCCTCACTATTTCTCTGGTGCAATAGCGGTTAATATGTGTAAGGATGAATTCGATCTCTTCTTCCAGGGGTTTGGGTTCTATCTCTGTCGTTTCTATGGGTGTATCTGTTGTACCCAGTACCACCTTGTCATGCCAAGGTACCGCAAATAATACCCGTCCGTCATCGGTTTTAGGAATCATCATCGCATCTGTTCCCGGGAAGAAAGACCGGTCCACTACCAGGTGAATGCCTTGTGAAGGTGATACAATAGTATGTTTTTCGGCATCATCCATTTGCATTACCGCATCTGTAAAAACGCCCGTAGCATTGATGACTGCTTTGGAACGGGCTGTATATTCTTTCCCCGTGATGGTATCCGTTACCTGCACACCGCTGATCTTTTTTTTGGTCTTTCCAAAACCAACCGCTTTGCAATAATTGATAACCACAGCCCCATGTTTGACCGCAGTAATAGCAAGATCTATGCAGAGACGGCTGTCATCAAATTGCCCGTCGAAATATAAAATACCACCTGCTAATTTGTTAGTATTTATCGTGGGCAGATGTGCGAGCGTCTGTTCTTTAGACAGTACCTGTGTTTTACCGAGTGATAATTTACCCGAAAGCAGGTCATATATTTTTAAGCCGATGGCATAATACCATTTCTCCCACCAACTAAATACCGGCACAACAAAAGGTTGCACAGAAGTAAGATGGGGGGCGTTACGCAACAGGTAAGTTCTTTCACGCAATGCCTCCTTCACCAGTTTGATATTGCCCTGCTCCAGGTAACGTACACCCCCATGCACCAGTTTGGTTGAACGGCTGGATGTGCCTTTTGAGAAATCATATTGTTCTATGAGTAAGGTCTTATATCCTCTTGAAGCGGCATCTACTGCTGCACCAAGCCCTGTTGCACCTCCCCCGATAATAATGATATCCCATTGCAGGGTTTGCGACAGTTGCTGCAACATAGCTTCTCTGTTCATAGCTTATATCAGGTGTGGTTTTTGAATACATGCTGTGTTTGGGGTAGTGAGTGGTCAATGGTGAATGGTGAATGTCAATCACTCCCAATTCACTATTCACCATTGACCATTCACCATTGACCACTCACCACTCACCACTCACTCCCCCACTCCAGCTAACCGCTGCATTGATGGCGCGTTTCCATCCATGGGCCAAGTTATTTCTTTGTGCGTCTGTCATAGAAGGTGTGAAGGTTCTTTCCATTTGCCATTGCTGCTGGATATCTTCTGTACTGCTCCAGTAACCTACTGCCAGGCCGGCAAGGTAAGCTGCACCCAATGCTGTTGTTTCAATAACAGTCGGACGCACCACTTTGGTATT
>JBKJPR010000487.1:0-4553 GCA_046594275.1 Sediminibacterium sp. | reverse complement strand
TTTCATTCTTGAATAGAATGAACTTTAGTTTAGGGTTTGCAATGCTGTTCACAGCAAATTCAGATGACTTTAAGTCATTTCTTTAACCTATGGATTTCCAATCCATAGTTGTTGAGTCTTTTACCACCCTATTTAGTATTATGCATGCAACAAAGCCATAAAAACCTGAGAAATGCAGTCAACTATTTTCCAAATCTTGCTAACTGTAGTCTTCGTGCCGCTGTGTCGAAAAAAGCCATAGTTAGAGGTCAGGGTTATCTTTCCACTTCCACAAATGTAAGCAGGCATAGGTTCGATAGGGGCTCCATTTAGCCGAAAGTTTGAGCATTTTTTCTTTCATGGCTTTTTTATCTTCAGGATCGAGTTTATAAAGTAAGGCCATCGCCTGCTGAATGCCCAGATCATCCACAGCAAAAACATCTTCCCTTCCCAGCGTAAACATCAACAACATTTCAACCGACCATTTACCAATTCCCTTGATCTGCACCAGCAAGTCAACGATCTCATCATTGCTCATGGCCAGTAATTTTTTATCAGTAATTCTGTGTTCAATACAAAAGCGGGCTACGTTGTGTATATAACTCACTTTGGCATTACTTAACCCTATGGCACGCAGGGTTTCAGCAGGTGTATCAAGCACCTGTTGTGGCTTCGGCTCTTTGCCTTTGTAGATTTCCAGAAACCGTTTTAAGATTATTTTGGCCACTTTGGTACTCAGTTGCTGGCTAATAATACTTGCCATGATCCGGACAGGAATATTCGGATGCAATTTCAATTCATGCACTTCATCCCCAATGGTCCTTGCTATTTTTTTATCCTTCTGTAAATGAACAATGTATTCCATGGGGTTAAGGTAAGAAATTATTGAGACAGCTATGAGCTTTGAGTTGATTGTGCCGATAGTAAAAGTATTCCTCAATGAATAAGATATCTTTGGGTCAGCTCAAAGCTAATGGCTCAAAGCTTCCTCCTATGCATCGCGAAATTCAATTAACAGCAGACGGCTCGCACACGATTGCCATTCCGGAAATGAATACCAGCTACCATAGCTACCATGGCGCCATCGCTGAAAGCAGGCATGTATTTATTGAGGCCGGACTGCTGCCCCTGATCAAACAGTCAACTGATCAACACATTCATATTCTTGAAATAGGTTTCGGTACAGGCCTCAATGCGTTGCTATCCATAAAAGAAGCTACAAAACATCAATTTTTCGTACATTATACTGCCATCGAGCCCTTTCCTTTGTCACGGGAAGAAATAGCGCAGATCAATCATGGCAGCCTGTTATTCATGAAAGAAGAAGGTATGCAACTTCATGCATGCGCATGGGAACAGAATATTCATTTCAATGAATACTTTACACTAAAAAAATTGAATCGTCCATTACTTGAACTAAATCTTTTATCCCCTGTCAACTGTATTTACTTCGACGCCTTCGCTCCTGTCGTGCAACCCGAAATATGGACGCAACCTGTTTTTGAAAGACTATATTCATTTTTAACCCACGGAGGTTTACTGGTAACCTATTGCAGTAAAAGCGAAGTACGCCGCGCCATGACAGCGGCGGGTTTTACAGTTACCAAAATGCCAGGGCCATATGGAAAGCGGGAAATGGTAAGAGCAACAAAGGATTAACGCATGGAAGTACGAAAAGGCGCAGTTTTTTGCGTTTGCATTTCCCGGCGGCCACCAGCAGCTTTACGCTCCTTTTTCATACTACTCTTCAAATCCCTCAATTCCCCATTCCGTAATCCGCTAATTTTCTGTAGCTTGACCCTATGAAACGCCTGCTTACGCTTCCATTCCTTTTTACTTTTTTGTCTCTGCACGCCCAAAATAAAGATGAACAGGCAATCCGTGCCATTTTATCCGTGCAAACCGAGCAATGGAATAAAGGAAATATAGATGGATTTATGAAAGGTTATTGGCAAAACGACAGTCTTTTATTTGTGGGTAAGAACGGTGCGGTGTATGGTTATAAAACTACGTTGGCGAATTACAAAAAAAATTACCCGGATACCACAGCCATGGGCAAGCTGTATTTTGATATCCTGAAAGTGAAAGGCCTCGCACCCGATTATTTTTTTGTACTGGGCAAATGGATGCTGCGGAGAAGTATCGGCAACCTGTCGGGCCATTATACATTACTGTTTCGCCGGATTCATAACCACTGGGTGATCGTAGCTGATCACAGTAGCTGATGTAATATTTCAGGCAACCTGACGACTTATATAAAAACGTAAACAAAACACGCATTATGATACTCATTATACTCGGCGTTATTTTACTGATCGCCGGAATCGTAATCAACAGGCAGCAAAGAGAAGAATTTAATAAAGTAGGGCCCGGTCTTCGGATAGTTGCGCTGATCCTGATAGTTATCGGCTTTCTTACTGCCTGCATCAAACAGATAGATGCAGGCCAGATAGGCGTACAATCATTATTCGGCAAAGTGAACAATAATATCCTCTCCAGTGGTTTAAGTCTAGTGAATCCATTGGTAGATGTGAAAGAAGTTGATATCAGGACACAGAACTATACCATGAGTGGTATACACGATGAAGGTGATAAAGGCGGTGATGACGCGATCCGGGTATTAACAGCTGATGGCCTCGAAGTGATCATTGACCTTACCGTTCTTTATCGCGTGCTGAGTACCGAAGCGCCAAGGATCATACAGGAAACGGGACTTGATTATAGGGACAAGATCGTTCGTCCGCTTACCCGAACAAAGATCCGGGACAACGCCGTTTATTTTACCGCTGTTGACATGTATTCCAATAAAAGAGATCTTTTTCAGGGGCGGATTTTTAAAAGCATTGAAGAAGATTTCAAAAAACGCGGATTGGTACTGGAACAGTTACTTGTCCGTAACATTACCCTGCCGGCCACCGTAAAAGGATCCATTGAAGAAAAGATAAAAGCGGAGCAGGATGCCCAGAAAATGGAATTTGTTTTGCAGAAAGAAAAACAGGAAGCTGAACGAAAGCGGGTAGAAGCACAGGGTATTTCCGATTACCAGCGGATCATCAGCGCCGGTCTTGGCGATAAGCAATTGCAATATGAACAGATCCAGGTCATGAAAGCCCTGGTCACTTCTCCTAATGCAAAAGTGATTATTATGGGTGGTGGGAAAACACCGGTGATATTGGATACAAAGGATTCAAAAAACTGATCGCAGATTATAGGATTTGGAGTATGATTCTGAGGATTAACACCATTTCTTCTCAGCGTTGCTCCGTGTACTTTATAATAGAGGGAAATCATACCTGAACCCGTGAAATCTGCGATGCCATTAACCTGGCAAAAACCAGATGTCCACAGAACACACCCACCACTGAAGAAAAAATATCCAGGTAATCAAACGTGCGGCCGAAAACCGGGATCAATTGCAGGTACTCATTAATGATCACCAGTAACAATCCGAAAGAGCAGGTGAAGGTCAGGTGTATCGGTGTTTGCAGGCGAAAAAAACGCTGGAAGAAAAAACAGGCTCCGAAGGGTAATAAAAAGGAACCGATAAGATTGGGTGCAAATCCCACCAAAGGTTTGACAACAGAAGGGATATGTACAAACGGGCGTATCACAAACTTTACGATCCAGATCAGTAAGGTTCCGGTGACCATGGTCCATTTGGAAATATTCTTCAGGTACATGCTTTACAGGTTTCGTCAATGAAAATAAGGAAAAGCCCTCTTACACAGGGGTTAGGCAAAAAGTATTTTATTGAAACGGGAACCCGGATCAAAAGTTACTCTTCAAAATGGATCGGCTTGCTCCATACACGGATTACCCACCAGAGAAAAGCCACTAGGCTGATTACAAACCAGATATAAAATATGATATTGCCCTTAGTAATATGCTCATGAATGAAAGCATAATCATACATGATGCCGAAAGTGGAATTAACAGCCATCCATACTACTCCCAGGGAAATTGTATTTACAATACGAAGCAGATATTCTTTTACCCCCGGTTCCACGTCAATAGTTGAAAGATGAATGGTATATACAAAGATCCGAAAGATTGTTTCCTATAGTTAAACTTAATCAAAGCTCTGGTTACTGGCCGCGGCCAGTTTCAATATCCTGTCGAACTGCGCAGGGGTAAGATCATTGTAGAAGTAATAGATAGGATCTACCGGCGTGCCATATTTGTGCACTTCATAATGACAATGCGGCCCGGTACTTTTACCTGTACTCCCAATATAACCTATCACTTCACCACGTTTAACCCGTTCGCCCACCCTTGCTTTAATCCGGAACATATGGCCATATAAAGTTTCATACCCATACCCGTGATTGATCACCACGCGGTTACCAAAGCCCCCTGTATGGAACCCTGCATCCTTCACCGTCCCATCTGCCGTAGCATAAATAGGCGTGCCGAGTGGGGCAGTAAAATCAAGACCCATATGCGGCCTCCTGTCTTTATATACAGGGTCAATACGGTAACCAAAACCTGATGCCACCCTGTTCAGATTCCTGTTGCTTACCGGTTGAATGGATGGTATAGCAGCCAGCAATTTTTCTTTATTCTTCACCATATTG
>JBKJPR010000464.1:0-3495 GCA_046594275.1 Sediminibacterium sp. | reverse complement strand
TGGGAATATGTGTTGGAGGGAAGTACAAAAAAAGAATGGGATGCGTTTTTATTTACCCAAACTGAACTTGCATTTGTACCTGCGCCTGTTATAGGAGGAATGAAAACTCCGGAGCGCATCTTACTATCTACTTCCTTTAATAATTTCGGGTGCTTGAATATTGGAACCCTGAACCCTCTAACTGAGGAACAATTCGATATTTTATTGCGTTTTGCAAAAGTATTTGACTTAACCTATACCCGCTTCAATGATTTGCAAAAAGCCGAAGCACAGGCAAGAGAAGCAAAGATTGAAGCGGCGTTGGAAAGGGTGAGAGCAAGAACGATGGCCATGCAGCAAAGCGATGAGCTCACAGAAACGTCGCATGTGCTTTTCCAGCAATTAAAAGAGTTAGGTGAACCAGTAGAACAAATGACCATTGGTGTTGTAAACGAAGCTGAAAATGTTGTTGAAGTATCGGCAACACTGCATGGAAGTAAATTACAGCAAATATTCAGGCATAGTATCAATGAGCCTCTTGTGATGAATAAAATATTTAATTACTGGAAGATCCAGCAAAAATCATTTATACTGGAACTGAAAGGAGAAGAATTACAGGAATACAACCGGTATCGCAATACATTGGTGGGGTCTGAAATGTTTCCAACAATTACATCACCGGAGGATCGCAGGATAATCTATGTGGCTTATTATTCTAAGGGTATGCTGGCATTGTCATCGAATGAACCGCGGCCAAAAGAATCGCTTCAGTTACTGGAACGATTTGCTTCTGTATTCGATATCACTTATACCCGCTTCCTTGACCTGAAACAGGCTGAAGCCAATGCAAGAGAATCTCAAATTGAAGTAGCACTTGAAAGAGTAAGAAGCCGTACACTGGCCATGCAAAAAAGTGATGAGCTGGCAGAAACCGCAGCCGTTGTTTTTAAACAACTGATTGGTTTGGGTATTGAGCCCAACCGTTTATTTATCGGCATTGTACAGGCAGATAGTGGCGATATGGAAATGTGGGGCACAGATGAAGACGGTACCAAAGTGGGTACAAAGTTCACCTTTAATAAAAAAGAAAATGACTCGGTAAAAAAGATGTATGATGGCTGGGAAGCAAAAAAGAAGTCTATTGTCGTTGATATGCAGGGACAGGAACTGGTAAATTATTTTCATTACCTGAATAATGTACTGCATATTCCATTCAAGCAGGGTCTTTCTCAAAAACGAAGGGTACAGACCATTGCATTTTTTAGTAAAGGGTTTATAGGTATGACATCACCCGATGCACAGCCGCCGGAAACCATACAATTGCTGGAACGTTTTGCTGCTGTATTCAATCTCACTTTTACCCGGTTCAACGATTTAAAATTAGCAGAAGCACAGGCAGTGCAGGCCCATAAAGACCTGATACAATTGCAAACTGAAAAAATGCGGGCCGAAGAGGCATTGACTGAATTGAAAGCAACCCAGGCACAATTAATCCAATCTGAAAAAATGGCTTCTCTTGGAGAACTCACAGCAGGAATTGCGCATGAGATACAAAACCCATTAAACTTTGTCAATAATTTTTCAGAAGTCAATACAGAATTGATTGATGAATTACAACAGGAGTTAAAAACCGGTAATACTGAAGAAGCCATTGCTATTTCAAATGATATCAAAGAAAATGAACAAAAAATTAAACACCATGGCAAACGTGCCGATGCCATTGTAAAAGGTATGCTTCAGCATAGCCGCAGCAGCAATGGTATAAAAGAACCCACAGATATTAATGCATTGGCTGATGAATATTTGCGCCTTGCTTACCACGGGTTACGTGCTAAAGACAAATCATTCAATGCAACGATGAAAACTGATTTTGACGATTCCATTGGGATGATAAATATTATTCCCCAGGATATTGGGAGGGTATTGCTGAATTTATTCACCAACGCATTCTATGCAGTAAGTGATAAGAAAAAACTGGCAGGAGAGGGCTATGAACCCACTGTTTCTTTGAGTACCAGGAAAATAGGTAACCAAACAGAAATAATCGTTACAGACAATGGAATGGGTATCCCTCAAAAGATCCTGGACAAAATATTTCAACCGTTTTTTACCACCAAGCCTACTGGCCAAGGTACAGGTCTGGGCCTTTCCATGAGTTATGATATCATACAAGCGCATGGAGGCAGCCTGAATGTAAAAAACAGTGAATCCGGCGCCGAGTTTCAAATAATCCTGGGAGGAAATTATGCCTAAAAACAATCAGATACAGGAACAGGTGTATAGTCTGGAGCATGCACTGGAACAGCGTAATATGGAACTGGCTTTGTTAAGCAGTGTACAGGAAGCATTGCTATCTCAGCGGGATATGGCATTTATTTTCGAGTTGGTGGGTGATCAGCTCCATTCCATGTTTGCTGGGTATGTAATTTCTATTGCCACCTTCGATCATGAATCGGGAACGGAATACTTTCAGTACCACCTGGAAGATGGTAAACGGGTCTATCCGGATCCCCGGCCCTATAATAAAATCCGGCAAATATTGATAGATACCCATACGCAGGTACTGGTGAATGAAAACACCGAAAATTTTGTTAATAACATATTGGGGGGTGATTATTTTTCTTCATCTAAAATAAATATTCCTAAATCCTTTCTTTTTGCGCCCCTGATGGTTGATGATGTGGTTCGCGGTTATATCAGCCTGAAACACTATGAGCAGGAAACAGTTTTTGATAACGAACATATCCGCCTGTTGAACACACTTGCTAAAAGCATCAGTGTAACGCTTCAGAATGACCGGCTTATTAAAACGGAACGCCGGAAAACAGAAGAACAAAAAGCTTTACTCGATACCATGACTGATCTGTCGCGCAAGCTTGAATTAAATCATTTGCTTACTTCCGTGCTCGAACGTGCTGTTTTTATTCTCCGGGTAACGGGTGGTGAACTGGCCATTTATAATGAAGACCTTAAAGAACTGGAAATAGTGGCCAGTCATAATCTTGGGATGAACTCAGGGGGTGTACACCTCAAACACGGCGAAGGAGCTATGGGGCGTGTGGCCAAAACAAAGGAGCCATTGATTATCCCTGATTACCAGGTATGGGAAGGCCGCTCCGACAAATACACCAAAACTACAGTACACAGTGTAATGGTGGTGCCTCTCCTTATCGTTGACCAGCTTGTGGGCGCGCTGGCTGTTGTTCACCTGGATGAGCATCGTCACTTTGATAACAGCGATCTGAACCTGCTCAACATGTTTGCGCCGTTGGCAGCAACGGCTATAGAAAATGCCCGTCTATTTGAGGCGGAACGGCGCAGGGCAGATGAACAAAAAGCTTTGCTGGATACTATGACTGATCTATCCAGTAAACTTGAACTGAATACTCTATTGGCCGCTGTGCTGGAGCGTGCAGTATCCCTGCTCGGGGTAACAGGAGGCGAACTGGCCATTTATCATGAAGACCTTAAAGCGCTGGAAGTAGTAGCAAGTCATAACCTCGGCATGAACTCGGG
>JBKJPR010000426.1:0-4103 GCA_046594275.1 Sediminibacterium sp. | reverse complement strand
ATGGGGCTAATACCTTTGTCTTCCAGCGCTTTCTGTAGTTTGCCGAAATCAACAAAAGCACATCGGAGTACAATGATTGGGTTGCCCTGGTCATCAGTACTTTCTCCCAGTTCATCAAGGCCGTGGTCTATAAGGTCAAGTTCCAGTTCATCAATATCAGATCCCTCGGGTTTTAATGTAAATACACCCATTTTTTTGAATTGAAAGCTTACGCTGCCACTGTTGCCCAAAGCGCCATGGCCCTTATTGAAATGGCTTTTCACGTTGGCTACTGTTCGCACATGGTTATCGGTGGCGGTTTCAACTAATAAGGCCACACCGTGGGGGGCGTATCCTTCGTATAAAACCTCTTCGTAGTTACTGGTGTCTTTCCCCATGGCCCTTTTAATGGCCGCTTCCACGCGGTCTTTGGGCATACCCACGCTCTTGGCATTCTGAAAGCAACGTCGGAGAGCGGGGTTTGTTGCTGTGTCGGGGCCGGAGGCTTTTACGGCGATCACAATTTCTTTACCTATGCGGGTGAACTGTTTAGCCATTTTATCCCAGCGGGCAAACATGGTGGCTTTACGTACTTCAAAAATCCTTCCCATAAATAATGTTTTTAATGGCAAGCTTTCGCTTTTCAGGCTGCAAAAATAGGTGATGCAGGCCCATTAAAAAAGCCCATGGTTTCCCAGGGCCTTTTTAATTATGCCGGAATATATTTATTCAAAATCGGAAGCTTTCGGTAAAATTTTGCCCGGGCCGCCGAGTTTACTGTTAGCCTTGCTATAGGTAAAATATACTACAAGGCCCACTATCATCCATATCAAAGCCGATAACAGCGTCCTGTTATCGAGTGAATAGATCATGGCTGAACATACAAGGATACCTAATACCGGTACTAAAGGCACCAGTGGTGTTTTAAATGGACGGACACGGTCTGGATCGTTCTTTCTCATTACCAGTACACCCACGCAAACCAATACGAAGGCAAATAAGGTTCCAATGCTGGTCAGGTCACCCGCCACGCTACCCGGAATAAAGGCAGCAAACAGTCCCACAAAAATGAACAGGATCATATTTGATTTATAAGGAGTCCTGAATTTTTTATGCAGGTCTGAGAAAGCTTTTGGTAACAGGCCGTCTGTTGACATAGTATAGAACACACGGCTTTGTCCCATCAGCATTACCAGTATCACAGAGGAGAAACCGGCGAGGATAGCGATGGTAACCGCTTTGGCCAGCCAACCATAGTTCTGCATATAGGTTTCTATGGCGTAAGCAACAGACGCTTCCTTACCTGATTTTACGAAATCGGTATAAGGTGCCACACCCGTCAATACATAGGAGAACAGGATATATAAAATGGTACAAACTACCAGTGAACCTAATATCCCGATCGGCATATCTCGTTTAGGGTTTTTGGCTTCCTGTGCGGCAGTTGATACCGCGTCAAAACCGATAAAGGCAAAGAATACGATAGCGGCGCCGGTTAGTACGCCACCCCATCCGTGGCGGAAAGTATCTGTATAACTATACATGCTGCCGTCGGGTTTGAGTGCCGGAGGTGCATCCGCGGGAATCAGGTAAGGTGTATGGTTAGCCGGGTTGATGAATTTCCATCCCACCACTATGAATACAATTACAATGGCCACTTTGATAAATACAATGATCGCATTCACAAAAGCGGATTCCTGGGTACCTTTAATCAGCAGCATGGATAAGAGGAACAGGATAAAGAGTGCGGGGATATTCATGATACCATGGTGCATCATGTTGGCGGAATCCAGCGCTTTTTCAAAGGGGGAATGGCACCATTCATACGGTATGGACCCCAGATTATACTGCGAGAGCAGTTTGTTGAGGAACTCACTCCAGGCAATGGAAACTGTGGCCGCGCCCAATGCATATTCCAGGATCAATGCCCAGCCAATGATCCAGGCAATCAGTTCTCCCATAGTAGCATATGCATAGGTATAAGCACTGCCGGCAATAGGGATCATAGAGGCAAATTCTGCATAACACAAACCTGCAAAAGCGCAACCAAGGGCGGCTACTATAAATGACAGGGTTACCGCAGGGCCGGCGTGTTCGCCAGCGGCTGCAGCGGTTCTTACAAATAAGCCGGCGCCGATAATGGCGCCAATGCCCAATGCAATAAGACTTCCTGACCCAAGGGTGCGCTTCAATCCTTGTTCTGAATCAGCGGCCTGGGCCATTAAACCGTCTAATGACTTTTTTCTGAATAAACTCATAGTATAAGGTTCTTTAATTAAAAAAGTTTAGGAAAAATAGTCATTTCTTCATTTACTGCTTCAAAAGTTTTATAAATGACTGCCAAAGGTTTGGGGCAAGGGCTTTTCAACATAAATCTTATATTGCGACACTAATTATTGGCGATCATGAAAAAATCTAACCGGCTTACCATATATATCATTATTTCTATGTTTGCCGGTGTTGCACTGGGGTATTATATTCATACCCAATCTTCTCCCGAATTTATCCAATCTTTCTCGAAGAATATCAAATTGCTTACCACCGTTTTCCTGCGACTGGTACAGATGATTATTGCCCCGCTGGTTTTTTCCACTTTAGTAGTGGGTATTGCCAAACTGGGCGATCTCAAAACCGTGGGAAGGGTAGGTGGGAAAGCCATGTTATGGTTCGTATCGGCCTCGCTGGTAAGTTTATTACTGGGTATGGTTCTGGTAAATTTTTTTAAACCCGGGGCCGGCATTGACCTGAGTAATGCCGATGTTAGCGGAGCAAAGGAACTAGTTGGGAAAACCCAGGAGTTTAGTATCCAGAAATTTGTTGAACATGTATTCCCGAAAAGTGTGATCGATGCCATGGCCAATAACGAAATATTGCAATTGGTGATCTTCAGTATCTTTTTTGGAATAGCTACGGCCGCCCTGGGTGAAAAAGCGAAAGTAGTTGTGAAAGGCCTGGATGCAGTAGCCCATGTAATTTTGCGGATGGTAGGATACGTAATGAATTTTGCACCGCTGGGCGTGTTTGGCGCTATCGCGGCTGTGATCGCTACCAAAGGGTTGGAAGTATTTGTTTTTTATGGAAAGTATTTGTTGTATTTCATGATAGGGATCGGTATTCTCTGGGCCATCCTGTTACTCGTTGGATTTATTGTACTCGGTAAACGGTTGCCTGAATTGCTGAAAAGGATATTCCCGCCTTTAATCATTGCATTCAGCACTACCAGCAGTGAAGCGGTATTTCCAAAGTTGACTGATGAACTGGAAAAGTTTGGCTGCAAGGATAAGATCGTTGCATTCATCCTGCCACTGGGGTATTCGTTTAACCTCGATGGGAGTATGATGTATATGACTTTTGCCAGTATCGCCATCGCGCAGGCATATGGTATTCATCTCGACTTCGGTACACAGATCACCATGTTGCTTGTTCTGATGCTGACCAGTAAAGGGATAGCGGGTGTGCCAAGAGCATCATTGGTGGTGGTAACCGCTACCTGTGCCATGTTCAATATTCCGCCGGAAGGCATTGCATTGATTCTGCCCATTGATCATTTTTGCGATATGTTCAGAACCGCTACCAATGTACTGGGAAATGCCTTGGCTACCAGCGTAGTTAGTAAATGGGAAAATTCGCTGGGACCGAGTATAGCTGATAGCACAGATATAAGCGTATGAATAATTGCACGTATGCGAACACGAATATTACACTGATTAAGAATTTACTATGTTATTAGATATACTGTTACAAACTACTTTCCACTGGAGCCAGTTATTGCAACCCCAATTCTATATAGAACATGGAGGTGTATGGCTGATCTTATTTGTGATTTTTGCGGAAACCGGTTTATTTGTCGGGTTCTTTTTACCCGGTGACAGTTTATTATTTGTAGCAGGCATTTACAGCTCCAATATTGCCAATGAGATCGTGTATACAGGAAATGAATACCTGGACTTGTTGCTGTTATTAGTATTGATATCTATCGCTGGCATCGCCGGTAATTCTGTAGGCTATTGGTTTGGCAGGAAAGTAGGTCCCACCATGTATGAGTGGAAAGAGAATATACTGTTCAAAAGGAAATACCTGCGGCAGGCACATGACTTTTATGAAAAGCATGGCGGCGGGGCCAT
>JBKJPR010000108.1:0-2860 GCA_046594275.1 Sediminibacterium sp. | reverse complement strand
TTTCGTCTCCACTTTCAATTCCCCACCATGTGCTTTTACAATATCATAACTCAATGATAAACCCAATCCTGTTCCCTGCCCGGTGGGTTTAGTTGTAAAGAAAGGCTGAAAAATTTTATCTAAAACTTTTTGTGGGATGCCACCCCCATTGTCAGAAACTTTTATTGTGACCTCACCCCGGCCCTCTCCAAAGGAGAGGGAGCGGCTTGTGCTAACAGTAACAGTCGGCTCATATCCAGGAATATTCAATTTCCTTTTTTCATCCACCACATAAAACGCATTCGTCAATAAGTTCAAAACCACTCTTCCAATATCCTGTGGAATAATATTTATTTTTCCAATTGAAGGATCAAAATCAGTTTTGATTATTGCATTAAATGATTTGTCTTTTGCACGCAAGCCATGAAAGGACAGGCGTAAATATTCATCACATAAAGCATTAATATCGGTCGGTTCTTTTACGCCACTGCTGCTGCGGCTGTGTTGTAGCATTCCTTTTACAATGGCATCGGCTCTTTTGCCATGTTGAAGAATTTTTTGTTGATTCTCTATCGCATCATTTGCAATTGCTTTGGCATCATCAATATTTCCTTTGTCCAACTCATCTTTCATTTCGGCAAGTAATTCTTCATTCACTTCCGAAAAATTATTTACAAAGTTTAATGGGTTTTGAATTTCATGGGCAATGCCAGCGGTAAGCTCACCAAGGCTGGCCATTTTCTCCGACTGAATAAGTTGGGTTTGGGTAGATTTTAAATCAAGTAAAGTTTTCTCTAATACTCCATTTGCTTTTTGCTTCTGGCGATTGTTTCGACATAGAACCAGCGCAACCAACAAAAATACTCCAAGACCACCAAGGAGCGCATAAGTCCTGATTTTGTTTTTTGTTTGTATGCTTTCCTTCTCCAGTTCCTGCAAACGGAGTTGTTCATCGAAACCGATAGTCTGAATTTGTTTTATCTTTTCTGAGCTGAGTAAACTATCCTTTGTGGCATTAGCCAGCTGCAGGTATAAAAGCACACTATCCGTTTTACCAAGGATTTTATAAATATCAACGAAGGTATTATATGCTTTAACATACATAGAATTACGTCCTGTTTTTTTAATTATATCTAAACCCGATCGGGCATAAAAAACTGCTGAATCATATTTACCTGTTGCCTTAAAGTAATTTGCGAGTGATAGATAAATATCTCCAAATGTTGCTACATTATTCATTACCTGGGCAGAAGCTAAGCCTTTAAAATAATTCTGTTTTGCACTATCGTACATTTTTTTACTCAGGTATATATCGCCAATAGAATTGAGCGTGCCTGACTGATATTTTCTATAACCGGATTTCCCCACATATACCAGCGATTCTTTAAAAAAAATCAAAGCGGAATCTATTTCTTTGTTTCTTAAATGAATTCCTCCGAACCTGCTGTATAGCAGAGAAAGTATTGTATTATCGTTTATTGATTTAGCGATTTGTAAGCTGCGCATGATAGTACTCAATTCCTTTTCAAAATTTTCTGTTACTGTAAAGACCGTAGTCATATCTTGTAAAACTGTAGCATGCATGCTTAATCTGGCCAATTTTGGAGAGGTACTGTTTGTGAATTTTGAAATACGCCAGATGTTTTGTTCAGTGTTTTCATCTTCTACCAAAGCTAGTGCCTCGTTATACGCTTTAACCGACTGAACATATTTTCCCTGACTACTGGAAATAAGGGCATACAAATCCAGCCCATCTGCTTCCCATATTTTTAAATGTAATTTTTTAGCAAGTGGAATATCTTTCTGTATAAAATACATGGCACTGTCTGAGTTAACATCAAGATAGTATAGGGCAAGTTCCCTGTAAGCTGCCATTTTCAGTGTATCATTAATATTCTGAGTGAGAGATATCTTTAAACTATCAGCTTCCTCTTTAGTTGGTTCCAGATATAACGGATTTATCTGTGCTTTAGAACAGACAGATAGTAATAAAAGCAGTACTATTTTTATGAATGATTTCATCTGGTTGTTTTATATTATTGGTAATTGTATAATAAATATTGAGCCTTCTCCCTCCTTTGTCTCCACCTTTAACTCTCCACCATGTGCTTTTACAATATCATAACTTAAGCTCAACCCTAAACCTGTGCCTTGACCTGTTGGTTTAGTGGTAAAGAATGGTTGAAATATTTTATCTAAGACTTTTTGTGAAATGCCGTTGCCGTTGTCATTCACTCTTATTTCAACTTTATCTCCAACTTTTTTTGTGCTGACAGAAACGGTTGGTTCATAGTGACTGTCACCCTGAGCCTGTCGAAGGGTCTTTTTTTCATCCACCACATAAAACGCATTCGTCAATAAATTCAAAACAACTCTTCCAATATCCTGCGGAATAATGTTGATGTTACCAATAGAATTATCAAAATCAGTTTTCATCGTTGCATTGAAGGATTTATCCTTTGCTCTCAAGCCATGATAACTCAACCGTAAATATTCATCACATAATGCATTAATGTCTGTTGGTTCTTTTACACCGCTACTGCTGCGGCTGTGTTGAAGCATTCCTTTTACGATATCACCGGCTCGTTTGCCATGATGATTTATTTTTTCTAAATTTTGTTTTACGTCTGCCGCAATTGCTTTTGCTTCGGTAATATCTCCTTTGTCTAATTCAACATTCATTTCATCAATCAACTCATTGCTTACTTCACTAAAATTGTTTACAAAGTTTAAAGGGTTTTGTATTTCATGTGCAATGCCTGCGGTGAGTTCACCAAGACTCGCCATTTTTGCTGACTGTATAAGTTGTGACTGTGTGGATTTAAGTTCGGATAAAGTATTTTGTATTTCTTCTTTCTGTTCCTTCAATAAAGTATTAGAT
>JBKJPR010000095.1:0-3611 GCA_046594275.1 Sediminibacterium sp. | reverse complement strand
GGAATTTTTTTATCTACATTCTGAATGATAAAGATCTTGTTGTTGGCTTTATTGGCCACACTCTTCATCACAAAATCATCGGGCTTTTCAATATCATTTTCCTCCACATACTTCGCTATCATTTCAACAAAAGGCTTGCCATACTTGATAGACTTGCCTTTACTTACGCCCTGGCATTTTTCCAGCTCTTCCAGGGTAGTGGGATAAATGGTGGCCATGTCCTGCAAAGAGTTTTCCAGGAAGATCACAAATGGCGGGAGGCTTTTTTTCTTTGCCTCTTTCTGGCGCATTTCTTTCAGCATCCCGAACAGCTTCTCATCTGCCGCGGCGCCGCTCTGATTGGCATTCTCTCCTTCATCTTCATCAAACTGTGCATCTTCGAAAAGGTTGTTGAGCACAATTTTGAAAGAAGCGGGTTTCTTTAAAAACTTCTCGCCCTTCGGTGATATTTTCAGCAATCCATACTCTTCAATATCTTTTTTGATGAGGTTCTCCAGCAGCATCTGTCTCACCAGGCTGTTCCATAAATGGCTTTCTTTATCTTTCCCGATACCAAATACGGGCAGGGTATCATGACGATAAATATTGATCTGCGGCGTTAATTTACCCATCACCACATTCACTACATAGTCGGTTACAAAACGTTCGTCGAGCGCTTTAATTACTTTCAGTATTTTAACTGCATCATCTTTGGCCTCAATCTTTTCCCGGGGATGCAGACAGTTGTCGCAGTTACCGCAGTTGGGCTCTTCGCGGTCCTCACCAAAATAATGCAGTAATATTTTACGGCGGCACACAGAACTCTCGGCATACGCTACGGTTTCATCTATCAATTGTGCGCCCACTTCTCTTTCACTAAGCGGCTTATCGCGCATCAGGTGTTCCAGCTTCGATACATCTTTGTGCGAATAATACAATACACAAAGCCCTTCCATGCCATCCCTGCCTGCGCGACCGGTTTCCTGGTAATAGTTCTCTATCGATTTAGGGATATTAAAATGTATCACAAAACGGATATCCGGTTTATCAATACCCATGCCGAAAGCGATGGTGGCCACGATCACCTGTACATCCTCGTTTAAAAACTGGTCCTGCCTGCCGGATCTTAGTTTCTGATCCAGCCCTGCATGATACGCAACTGCTTTTATCTGGTTAGCCACCAGTATCTCCGCCAGTTCTTCCGTGGTTTTACGGTTGAGTGTATAAATGATACCGCTCTTTCCTTTATGCCCGCTGATGAATCGCACAATGCTCTTGATCGTTTGTTCCTTTTCGATCTTTGGCTGCACCTCGTAATACAGGTTAGCCCGGTTGAATGATGACAGGAAAATATTGGGATTGCGGAGACCGAGGTTCTTTACAATATCAATCTTCACTTTAGGGGTTGCAGTAGCGGTTAATGCCACCACGGGAATATCTGGATTGATAATATCCATCATTTCCCGCAGGCGGCGGTATTCAGGCCTGAAATCATGGCCCCATTCCGATATACAATGCGCTTCATCCACCGCAAAAAACGAGATGGGCAGATCGCTGAAGTATTCCAGGTTCTCTTGTTTGGTCAGCGTTTCGGGTGCAACGTATAATAATTTGGTTTTACCGCCGGTAAGGTCATCCTTTACCGCTTTTATCTGGCCCTTATTAAGAGTGGAATTCAGGAAATGGGCCACATCATCCTTTTCGCTGTAGCCACGTACCAGGTCAACCTGGTTCTTCATTAAAGCGATGAGGGGAGACACAATAATGGCGCAACCCGGCATGATCATCGCCGGCAACTGGTAACAGAGGCTTTTGCCGCCGCCCGTAGGCATGATCACAAAAGTATCCTGCCCATTCAGCAGGCTGTTAATGGATTCTTCCTGCGTGCCCTTAAACTCCCGGAAACCGAAATACTGCTCCAGCGCAGCATGAATATCGTAGGAATGTGTTACAGGGATTTTTTTGGCAGCCGAGCTGGGTGTAGCTCCCGTTTTAGCGACAGCGACTGGAGTTTTAGTCGTTTTTTTCTTAGTAATTGTAGCCATGTATCAAAAATCGGTTTTCTTCCCGCCCGGCGGGACACATTAAGCCATATAATTTAGTTCTTTTCTCTGAAATATCCGCTTAAAAAAAATAGCGGTGTGGAAACAGCAACCGGTTAGGCAGGAATATTCAGTCAAGACCCCTTTAGTTAAGCAGATCGCTGTAAAGGCTGGCGAAGTTAACGAAGTATGGGCGCAATACCTTCCGTTTCCCGTTAAAGTTTACCTTTGCACCCATGCGTTCATCTATCCAACAAACAGCCTTACATACTATTCAGCTCGAAGCACAATCCATAGCAGGTTTGGCCAGTTTTATCGGCGATTCCTTCGAGAAAGCCATAGAAGCCATCCACCAGTCGAAGGGCCGGCTTGTGATCAGCGGAATAGGCAAGAGCGCCATCGTGGCACAAAAGATTGTTTCCACCCTGAACTCTACCGGTACCCCCTCCCTGTTCATGCATGCTGCTGACGCTATACACGGCGATCTGGGTATGATACAGAAGGAAGATATTGTTTTGATCATCAGCAAAAGCGGTGAGAGTCCCGAGATTAAAGTATTGGTTCCCCTGATCAAAAATTTCGGCAACACCCTGATCAGTATGGTAGGCAGTACCGATAGTTTCCTGGCTACCAACGCAGATATCATTCTGAATACTACGGTAAGCAAGGAGGCCTGTCCCAATAACCTGGCCCCCACCAGCAGTACTACAGCACAGATGGTTATGGGTGATGTACTGGCTGTTTGCCTGATGCAGCTCAATGGGTTCAGTGGACAGGACTTTGCCAAATTCCATCCCGGTGGCAATCTGGGTAAACGCCTGTACCTACGGGTGACCGACCTCTATAAGGCCAATGAAAGTCCTAAAGTTTTGGCCAATGCAAGCCTAAAAGAGGTAATCGTTGAGATCACGGAAAAAAGACTGGGAGTTACTGCCGTTATCGATCCAGAGAACCAGGTTCTCGGCATTATTACGGATGGCGACCTGAGACGAATGCTGGAAAAAACGGATGATATCCACTCTATAACTGCAAAGGATATTTTATCGCTCCATCCCAAAACGGTAGAGCCCTCTACACTGGCAGTAGAAGCGCTGGATGTATTAAGAAACAATGATATAAGCCAGTTGGTGGTGGCAGAAAACGGTAATTATCTCGGCATTCTGCACATACACGACCTGGTAAGAGAGGGGATCGTGTGAGGGGGTTAAGAAGAAATTACCTGATACCTTGAATAAGCCTAATATTGCAGCGCAAAATTGCGTGATACAAACCCCGTGACCCGATGAATAAGCATCACTATGTGGCTATAATGGCTGGTGGTATTGGAAGCCGTTTCTGGCCAAGTAGCCGAACCAGTTATCCCAAACAGTTTCTTGATATATTGAATACCGGAAAATCGCTGATCCGGTGGACCTATGAACGCTATGCTTCTTTTATACCGCTTGAAAACATTTTCGTGGTCACTTCGGGGGAATACGCACATATCGTACAGGAACAGTTACCGGAACTGAATGCCGACAACATACTCGCAGAACCCAGCCGGAAAAATACGGCCCCTTGTGTGGCCTATATTTCCTTCAAACTCCTGCA
>JBKJPR010000249.1:0-3551 GCA_046594275.1 Sediminibacterium sp. | reverse complement strand
AAAAAATTAGCCGCATTGGATGGTGCAGAAGATTGCCTGGTATTCAATAGCGGCGCTGCGGCCATATTTGCAGGGGTACTGGCCAATGTAAAAAGCGGGGATCATATTGTAAGTGTAAGGAATCCCTATACCTGGGCACAAAAAATGTTTGATGTTATACTTCCGCGGTTTCAGGTTTCAGTCACGTATGTGGATGGCACCAGAACAGAGAATTTTACTGATGCCATCAGGCCTAATACAACCCTTATCTACCTGGAGTCGCCCAACAGTTGGTTCTATGAGTTACAGGACCTGAAAGCGATAGCCACACTGGCAAAGCAGCACCATATCATTACCATTTGTGATAACAGTTACTGCACCCCCATTTTTCAAAGACCTGTTGAATCAGGGATAGACCTGGTATTGCAGTCGGCAACCAAATACATAGGTGGGCATAGCGATACAGTGGCGGGTGTACTGAGCGGCAGCCGCACCATGATAGAAAGAATATTTAACAGTGAGTACATGAATATCGGCTCAGGTATTCAGCCGTTCAATGCCTGGTTACTGATAAGGGGTTTGCGTACTTTACCTGCCCGGCTGGAACGTATCAGCAGGACCACAACTGAGGTTATTCGGTTTTTAAAGGATCACCCGCGGGTTGAAAAATTGTACTTCCCGCTCGACCCCGGTTTTCCGCAATATGAACTGGCCAGGAAACAGATGAGTGGCGCCTGTGGTTTATTGACGGTGATCATAAAAGCGGAACAAAGTCAGACCATTGAGTTATTTTGTGAATCTCTTGAGCATATTTTAATGGCGGTAAGCTGGGGCGGACATGAATCGTTGATTCTTCCCAAGTGTGCCGGTATAAAACCCGAAGCTTTTAACACGCAGGATCCCACACATCGGTCACTCCGGTTATATGTTGGCCTGGAAGACAGCGATTACCTGATCGCCGATATTTCTTCGGCCTTTGATGCCATCAGCCACCTTTCATAGATAGATTATAACGGTTTACTCCCATTCCTTTCCGCCTGTCTAAAATTTAGGGAAGTGTAGCGGAAACCGTTATTTTTGTTGCATATGAAGAAGCTTTTAACCCTTCTCTGCTCCACCATACTACTGCAATCTTATGCCCAGCGGGCGTCAGATAACTGGGATCTGCGTCACTGTATAGAGCATGCTATTCAATTTAATATATCCATTCAACAGGCCGATATCCAGGCAAGGATAGCGGCCTTACAGGCAAAGCAGGCCAAATATAATATATACCCAAGCCTGTCGGGTAATTCCTCAACAGGCGTGCGGTTTGGCCGTTCCATTGATCCCACCACCAATTCATTTTCTA
The DNA here is from genome assembly GCA_046594275.1 of Sediminibacterium sp. Lineage (GTDB taxonomy): Bacteria > Bacteroidota > Bacteroidia > Chitinophagales > Chitinophagaceae > Sediminibacterium. Next base: position 2,221 of record JBKJPR010000249.1, on the reverse strand, counting down.
CCTCGCAGTTCCTGTACCAGAACTTTGGTATTAATGCAGGTGTTCAATTGTATAACAATGGACGTTTAAAACATTACAAAGAAGCCGCAGAGTTTAATGCGAAAGCTGCTTTGGCTGATGTGGATAGGGCAAAGAATGATATATCATTTAACGTGGCCACGTATTATTTACAGGTATTAGCCGCAAAAGAACAGATATCTATCAGCGAAGTTCAGATAGCACAGAGCCAGAATCAATACGATATCACTAAAAAAAGAGTGGATGCAGGTGTGCTGCCGGAATTGAATGCTATAGAGGTTCAGGCACAACTCGCATTAGACAGTAGTAATTATTATACTGCAAAAGGCAATTACGAACAGAACCTGCTTGCTTTGCGCGCTTTGCTTAACCTGGATACCGATGTGCTTTTTGGGATTGAAACACCACCTGTTGACCAGATCCCTCTCGAAACATTTGCAGAACTGCAGCCAGAACTGGTTTACCAATCGGCCCTAAACCTTCAACCCATACAGAAAGCGAATGAGTTCAGGATAAAAGCAGCACAAAAAAATGTGTTGGTTAACAGGGCGCTGAGTTATCCGACCATATCGCTGGGGGGAAATCTTTCTACCAATTTTTCAAATTCCTTTAAAACCATCAGTGGTGCCACCTTTTTGGGATACAGTCCTATTACCGGTTCCGAACCCATCATTATGTACAATAGCGTTAATTATTATGTACAAACCCCTATCTACAAGCTTACACAGGTTTCCCGGGGTTTTGGCGACTTATGGAAAGGATGGAGCAAACAGTTGGATAACAACTTCGGCCAGAATGTGGGCATAAGTTTAAGCGTACCTATATTCAATAATTTCCAGGGAAGAACTTCGGTAAGGATATCCAGGCTTGATCTTAAATATGCTGAACTGACTAAACTGCAGGGTGATCAGAAACTGCGGCAGGATATTTATACAGCGTATGCCAATGCGATTACCGCTTTTCAAAAATTCAATGCCGGTAAGAAAACGGTAGAGAGTGCGCAAAAAGCATATGACTTTGCCGGCAAACGGTACGAAGTGGGTTTATTAAGTTCCCTCGATCTAATCACACTACAGAATAATCTCCTGAAAGCAAAAATCCAGCAACTGAGCAACCAATATGATTATGTGTTCAAAATGAAATTGCTGGAATTCTATAAAGGCAAGGGATTGAAATTATAAATCAGTAAACAGTAGTTATGGGTAAAACAAATTACCGCTGCTACTTAGTAAATAAGTTATATGAATAAGAATAAAAAACTGATTGGGATCATCCTGGGGTTGGTAGTTTTAATTGTAATTCTTATCGGGCTTAAAAAAGGCGGATTGCTCGGAAAGGAGGAAGGCATCAGGGTATCTGCTGAAAAAATAATGCAGAGAACGATCATAGAAACGGTTAATGCAAGCGGAAAAGTATACCCGGAGATAGAAGTAAAAGTGAGTCCTGATATCAGTGGCGAGATCGTGCAACTGACCGTTAATGAAGGAGATAGTGTAAGAAAAGGCCAGATACTGGCCAGAATCTATGCAGATATTTATGTAACACAACGCGACCAGGTAGTAGCCGGGGTGAACCAGAGTAAAGCACAGTTATCCAATTCCACTGCCAGCCTCATAGGATTAAAAGCCACCCTTGATAACCTGAAGAACAGTTATGAGAGGCAAAGAAAATTATTCAATGACAAAGTCATCTCACGTGCAGAATTTGAACAGGCAGAACAGGCCTATCGCACAGCCGAAGCCAATTATAACGCGGCCAGAGAGGGCCTGAAAAGCGGCCAGGCTTCTATACAGGGGGCACAGGCACAATTGTCAAAAGCCGATAAGGATCTTTCCCGCACCGTTATCACATCACCCATGGATGGAATGATCAGTTTAATGAATGTGAAAAAAGGAGAACGTGTGGCTGGTAACAGTTTTAATGTGGGTACAGAAATGATGCGCGTGGCCGATATGCGCAGCATAGAAGTGCGGGTAGATGTAGGTGAGAATGATATACCCAAAGTAAAACTGGGTGATACCGCTGTGGTGGAAGTGGACGCTTATACCAACCGTAAATTCAAAGGGCTCGTGTACAAAATTGCGAATCCCAACACCGGTCTTTCTTCTTCCGGGGGATCCAATGCGGAAGTAACCAATTATAAAGTGCATATCCGTTTACTTCTTTCCAGTTATGCCGGGTTGCTGGGAGCGGGAAGAGGTTT